>CANGVB010000039.1 GCA_947456995.1 Bryobacteraceae bacterium
ATTGTCAAATTCATCGGTCACTCGCACCGCAATCGTCAGCTCGCCAGCCCCGGGCCGATCTACTAGAAGTTGAAACTCAAGGTCCTTCGAATCAGCCAGTCTCACCGTCGGGTCGATCAAACGCCAGTCGCTGCCATTGAGCGAAATCTCCGCCTTGCTAACCACACTACCAGCATCGCTAGCCTTAAACTTCAGGCTCACTCGCCCGCCAGATGGCGTCGCGCCTAGCTCAAGAATCTTCGGCGCAGTATTGTCGATCAGGAACGGCGCACTCACTCCCTGCGCACTCAGCCCCTGATTCAAAGGGTTCGCAATCGAATCACTCGCCGTCACCCGAACCTGATACTTTCCATCTCCAAACGCCGTTGCATCAAAGCTGTAATACCGGTCCTTGATTTTGTCCTTCAGCGGCTTCCAGCCCTGCTCATTCTCGCCCTTGATCTCAATCGAAAATTCAAGCGCATCGTTGTTCTCATCCACCGCCAGCCAACGCGCCCCAATCATCCCTTTGGCATAGGTAAGCGCAGGCGATGTCGACCCGTCCGTTGCAACAGTTGACGAACTCGTCTGAGCCTTGCCGATCGCTGGCAGAGTCAACGTCATCACACTCGGAATGATCGTAGACGATGGCGCAGGAAACCGGTAATTCGCCGGAGTCGCTTCCACCACATCCACCCTTGGCGCTACATTCTTGGGCAGATAAGCAACATCCACCTGCGACACCGTTGGCCCATCCTGCTGCCCGCCAGACAGCACCGCGCGCCACTGCAGAAACCGTGCGGAAGGCGACACAATCCTACCCTCTTTCAAGGCAGCCCAGGCACTCCACATCTGCGTTGGCCGGTCCAGATTCCCGCTGCGTGTCTCAAAGCGGATCGCCCCGCCACTGGCGATTTCCTTGGAATGCAACCGCCCCCACTGCGTAAACCCTCCCCCATCAAAAACTTCGCTCTCAAAGCTGCCCTGAGCTTCAAGCCCCGAGCCAACCTCAAAGAACTTTCCGATGTTTCCGGTCACCGCAATCAGCCGTGCCCCATCTTTGGCAAAGGCCGTAATCTGTGTCGACGACAGGCTTGTCAGCAAAGTCGATTGAGACGGGCTATCAATGCGGTAAAGATTCCCCTTGTTTCCAGTGCCGACAAGCAAACGGTCGCTCGAATCAAAGGCCATTGCATACACCAGATCGGTAGCCGCAGTCCAAACCCGCATCGGCGCACCATCCGCATCGATGCGAATAACTTCACTCCCGCCAGGAACCATGTTCGGCCCCATCGGCGCCGCAACAGATACGGGCCGGGGCTGAGCCGCTCCCTGCTGCTGCTGCGGTGCGGCAGTCACAATCGGTGGCTGCATCATTGGTATCAACTGCGATTGCCCCGAGGTCTTCTGCCCGATTACACCCGCATAAATCGACCCATCCTTCGCCGCCACCAGTGCCGTTACTTCACGCTTGGCCGACTGATAAACCACAAACGGATTTCCCTGATCATCCGCCTTGATGATCAACCCGCCCGGCTCAGTCCCCACATAAACAACACCTTTGGCGTCCACCGCGAGTGACCGCACATGGTCTTCATCCAGCTTCATCCACACCTTGCCGCTGCCATTCGGCGTAATCCGGTGCAACTCACCTTTATCCCCTGTAGCAGCCAGCAAGTCCCCGTTCGGCAGAAATGCCAGGCCCCAGATGTACTTTGCCTTGGGGTCATAAAACACCTCAGCCACCCCAGCCGCATTCACACGGTAGATCTTGCCATCGGGTGAAGACCCGGCATAGAGCCTGCCCCCGCGATCCACCGCGAGAGCAAACACATTCATCCCGTCAATCTCGGCAAACTTCTTCGACTGCCCGCCGCGTGACAATTCAAAGATCGCGCTCTTGTTCGTCGCCGGGCCACCAGCTGCATACACGGTCCCGTTCGCGCCCGTCACCGCCGTCCACAAATAAGGAATCGAAGGGTCAGCCAGATCCTTGATTGCTGGAGACAGCGACAATCGCCCATCACTCCGCAGCGCAACTTTCTTCAAATTGCCCTTTTCAAAATCAGACTGCGCATCCTGCGACCAATAACGCGTATCTACAGCCAGTGCAGTGAGCGCAAGGCTCAGAAAAACCAAAGCAGATTTGTACATGTAAGAAAAGATCCTTAGCGCACCGTAAAGCGCAAACTGTAATTGCCACTCACCACGTAATCAAAAGGAATCGCGGCGGCTTCCGTATAAGACTCAAGCAGGGTAAGCATCGGGCGCGTCGGTGCACGTCCAGCCTGCAACACATTCATCACCGAACTCGGCAAACTCGTCAGACTCTTGTCATCGAGATACACCGTCGGTTTCATGCTCGTGATCACGGCATAAAGCTGCGTATTCACTCGCTCCTGATTGATCAGGTTCACCGTCTGGGACAACTCGATAAATCGATTTGCATTGCCCGCAACCGAAGGCGCGCGATTCAATGTATCGGCATCCACCAGCACAATTTTGTGCTCGCCCTTGGACAATCCGCTCGGAATTTTGATCTTGAGCGACCGGCTTAATCTCTCCCCGCGATAAGGCTGCACAAATACCTTCAGTGCAATCTCCTCACCCGGGTCCACTTCTGTCTTCTCAATCCAGGCACTTTCAACCGTAGCTGCACGCCGTTCTGGAATCAGATCAATCGTTGCATTCACAGCCTTCAGCTTCGGGTTCTCCAGCGTATTCGAAAAGAGCCGGTTAAACTTGTCGCCCCACCAACTGGCCAGCCCAATAGCCGGCGGCATCGGGCTGTCGTTTACCGTCGCCAGCCCGCTTACATCAAGCGTTGGCAGCCCATCCAGTTCCACCTTGCCGCTCAATCGGTATGTCGTCTCATCGGAAAACTCGTTCAGCCCCGATATCGAATCGAACAAGGTCATCGTCATCAAAAACGGCGTCCACTTCTGGTTCACAAACACATTGAAGCGAAAATCCTTTTCACCAGCCACTCCACCCTTGGCCCCCAGATTCCGCACCTTCAGGTTCACTGGAATTGTCTCCGCCTGCTCGCCCAGTAAGCCCTGAATTCCAGAATGCCGGTCCTGCCGCAATGCCCCTACAATCTCGGTTGTATTCCCAACCTTGTTCGGCTGAAAACTCGAACTCAACACCGTGAGAATCTCACCCTTGGCCATTGGCATATCAAGCGGCCCCATATTGAAGAACGGGTGCCCAAAGCCCAGCACCTTATTGCCATCGTTGTAGGTCACCGTTCCAAGCCCCGAGATATTCATATCTCCAGAAACCAGCACGCCGACAATCGGCTGCCCCGGCTGCAACGAGGTCTTCCAGTCCGAAGCGGGCTTGGTCTCATAATTCGCTCCACCCGCACCACCCATCACCGGGCGCAAGCCCATCTGCTGCAAGGCTGCACCAAAGTTTTGCAACGTCGCCTCATGAAATCCAGAAAAAGTCAGTGGCGTATCAATCTGCTGCATCATCGCCCCAGCCAGCACATTCTCGGGCACTCTCATCGGCTGATTCGCAGCCACCGACTGCGGCGTCTTCGCATCTTTCGGCTTGGACGAGTCAAACTGGTTGATCTCCAGCATCAGGTCAATCGGAGTGATCCCGCAGATCGCATCGGGCGAGAACACACTGATCCGCAAGCTCACTGCTCCTACCAGCTTCCCATCGATATAAACAGGCGACCCCGACATCCCGCCCGCAACTCCCGTCCTCAAAGCCTTCCCAAACATCTTCGCGAGAATGATGTCCTGTTTTGGCCCCCAGGCATTTTTCCACAGGCCAATGATCTCGATTGGCACTGGCTCCACCTCAGACCCTTCAAAAACCGTCCAGGCCGTGGCTTTCATCCCGGCCTTTACCTGGTCAAGCGGAAACACCTCAACCTTTCCCGCCTTCGGAGCTTGCGCAAAAGCCATAGTCGCGCCAGCCAAAACCAAACACAAGATATTTTTCATGAACTTCCTGGATCCTGCCCAATTAGACGACTTCCGAACCGGTTTCGGTGCCCTTAATCTTTACAGTATATAGGTCAGCCCGAAATGCTATTGTTTGCTTCGAAGACGGATCATCTCAAGCGTCCGCACGATCTCGATATCCCCCGGCTTAGCCTCGCGCGCTTGCCTCAAGGCCCGCTCGGCATTTTCCAGATCACCCGCCCGCGCATAGGTCAGGCCAAGGTTCTTGTGTAAATCCGCACGCGCCCTGCAATCGCCGCAGATTTGAATTGCCTCGTTGATTCGTTCGATCGCACGAGGCCAATCGTGCGAAGCAGCCGCACTCAATCCAAAATTGCCCATTGCCTCTGCCTCCTCGGCAACTTGCCTCGATAGCTTGAGGTCAGCCAAACGCTTGCGATATACGGCTGCCTGCTCTGGATTGCTGGCCTGCAGATTCCGCGACAGTGCGTAAAGCGCCTCGTTGTGGTTAGGGTTGAGTCGAACCAGCTTTTCCCAGGCCGCGATGGCACGTGGGCGGTCCTCCAGTTGAACGGCTGTTTGCCCCAGAAGGAAGAGCGCATCCTGATCGTTTGGCTTACGTGCGATCAGACGATCAATCAGCCCGGCTGCCTCACGCGGGTGGTCCAGATTCTTGTGTGTCAGGGCCAACAGATAAAGGGCGGGGTCGGATTTTGGGTCGAGCTCCAGTGCTAGCTCCAGGTGTTTCTGCGCAACCTCGAACTGCTTCAAATCAAATTGGGCCCGGCCAAAGTTGTAATGTGCAGCGGCGCTCTTCGGCGCAAGGCGGACGGCTTCGCCAAAAGAAGCACTTGCGGCAGCAAGGTCGAATTGATCGGCTTGCGCTATGCCCAAATTGAGACGGGCTTCTGAAGATTGTGGCTCAAGCTCAACCACCTTGGCGAAGAGTGCCAGAGCTTCTTTCCAGCGATTGATACGCGAGGCAACCATCCCAAGCGAACTCATGACGCGAGGGTTCGATGGCAGCAGCCTGAGAGCCTGGCCGATGTCTCGATACGCATCGGAAAAACGCTGTTGGCTCGCCCTCATCAGGCCAAGATTGAGGAAAGCGAGTCCAGCGCTCGGGTCTAGTTCTGTACTGATGCGAAACTGCTGTTCAGCTTCAGAGAATCGCGATTGCTGCCCCAGCAGCACCCCAAGATCGGAGTGCGCCGCAACAAATTGCGGGTCCAACTCAATGGCGCGGCGAAGAGCGGCTTCTGCCGTCGAAAATTGGCCCGCACTGAGCAAAAGCAGTCCTGAACGATGATGAGCAGCAGCGAAATAAGGGTCGATCGCAAGTGCGCGATCCAGTGACTGCCGCGCTGCACGAGCATCATTGATCCTTATCTGTGCGAGGGCAAGATTGTAATGCGTTCGGGCATTGTTGGGTTCAAGCTTCATGGCTTCGGTGTAGGTTTCAATCGCTCGCCGGGGATCGCCGTCAAGCAACTCGGCATTAGCCCGGTCTGCGGTAGAGCTGGCTACTTCCGCAGAAGCCGCCGTCTGCTTGAGCTTCTGAACAGTGGCAAGCGCGATGTTTGCCAACTCAGCTTCGTTCAACTTTCGGTAAACCGCAGCAAGTTGAAAATGAACATCTGAGGATTGCGGGTTTAGCGATCGGGCATTTTCCAGGTGCTTCCTCGCCTCTGCCACATCGCCCAGGCGTGCCAACACAAAGCCAAGCTGGTAACTGGCATCCGCATGGCGCGGGTTCAGCTTGACGGCTTCTTCGAATGCAACTTTTGCTTCCGCCATCTGGTCGATACCCCGCAGAGCCAGGCCTCGCAGGTAACTGCGCTCAAACGCATCGGGTCCCCGATAGGCGGCAAGCAGCGGCAAAGCTTTTTCGTAATCGCGAAATGCAATCAGCGCTCGCGCCAGCGACAGTCGCGCATCTTCATTTGCTGGATTCAACCGCAGCGCTTCGGCAAATGAGCTGGCAGCATCCTCGAAGCGCTCAAGTCCTGCCAATCCACGGCCAAGATTGAAATGCACCGCTTCTGCCGTGGGTTGCAGTTTGCGGGCACGCTCAAGAATCGCTACGGCCTTGACGAAATTGCGCGCCTCGACATACGCATAGCCAAGCGCGAGATAGTGTCCGACTTCGCGTGGCTCAAGCAAGAGTGCTTCTTCGAGGTAAACGGCGGCCGCGCTGAATTTCGAATCGAGAATGAGTGCCCGGGAGATGCCCCGCAAGGCGAGGGCGTTCTTGGGTTGAGTGCTGAGTACACCTCGAAACTGTGTCTGCGCATCGGCGAGTTGGTTTGCCTCAATCAGCAAATTGCCAAGCGAGATACGGGCAGCGAAGAATCGCGGGTCGAGGCGGATGGCCTCACGATAGGAGACCATCGCGCAATCACTACGCTGACGGGAAACGAAAAACCCGCCGAGCGCATTGTGTACGCTGGCGGCGGGTTTAGCCTTTAATTGTTGTTCGAGATCTGCTGGCCCCTGGCAAGGGTTTTGGGCAAATGCCACTGAGGCCAGCAGAAGAATCGGGATGAGCATTAAAACACGAATCTACCACCGAGTTGAAGCTGACGCGGCTGGTTAGCCGTGCCGGTGACAGTTCCGAAGAGCTGTGCATTCGACAGATTGGCGTTGGGCGGCGCGTAAACAGGGTGGTTGAACATATTGAACCCTTCTACGCGAAGCTCAAAGCGCCGGCTTTCACCGAGTCGGAATTCGCGGAAGACCGAGAGATCGAAATTCTCCCAGCCGTCCGACCGCATACGGAAGCGGCCTGAATTGCCGAAGGTGAATGGCGCAGGTGCCGCCACCTTGCTCCTGTCGAACCATTGGCCCGTCGTTGGATTCTCCAGTTCCGGATTCCCAAGGAAGTTGAGGCGCAAGTAATTCGAGTTGCCGGTATTCGCCAAATCTCCATTGATTTGAAGATTGTAGGGTTGGCCGGAACTCAGACGGATAATGCCGTTCGTCCTCCAGCCGCCAAGAATGTAGTCGCCTACCTTGTTGTTGGTCTGGAAGCGTTTTCCTTTGCCGAAGGGCAGTTCGTAAACAAAGTTCATTGTGGCCACGTGCGTGAGGTCGAAGCCTGAAACGCTGCGGTCGTTATTGAACTTGTATGGGTCCTGAATCGAGCAACCCTCGACACCATACCAGCCGGAGCAGCCGATGTCGATAGACTTCGAATAGGTGTAGTTGATCATATATGCAAAGCCGCCCTTGAATTTCTTGTCGAGCAGGAACTGCATACTTTGATAGTTACCGCGACCCCAGCTGCGGTCATAGTAAGTGGGGCGAATGTAGGGGAAGGGTGCGCGTTCCCGGAAGTTGCCCGGGCCTGGCGTTGTGGCAACGTTGTAGAAACCACCAATATCCAGGCGGCGAGAGCCCGATCCGACGTAGTTCACAGTGACGACAGTATCGGAATTAATCTGATGCTGTACACCGAAATTCCACTGCAGCGAATAGGGGTTCTGGAAGTTAGGATCCATGTACCACTGCACCTGGTTAAAGGGTGTCGCTTCAGGAAGTGCGCCAGCCGGGAACGGGTTGCGCCCGTTAAAGGTCGGAGTCGGCTGTGCAGCGGTAGGATTGTTCAGATTTTCCTGCAGCTGTTCGCCGACGCTGGGCCACTGAGCTGAGTAGTTCTGAGCAGTCTGAACCACAGCGGCGTAGTTGTCAAAGAAGATACCGAATGACGCACGGACTGCTGTGCGGGGGGCAATGCGATAAGCAAAGCCAACCCGAGGCTGCCAGTTGTCGTTTGTATTCTTGTACAGCTTTGCATTCGGTAGAAGTTCTACGTTTGCAGGCAGTCTGCCGCCTGGCACGCAAGGTGCTCTCCGCAGTTCTTCGCATGAGCCAGGCTGCTTCTGGATGAGGTAAACACCCCGTTGCAGGTCATAGCCGCCAGTGAAGATATTCTCATTGCCTTCCTGGCCGAGTGGCGGAATGAAGGTTTTGTCGTAGCGGAAGCCCAGGTTGATCGTAAGCTTCGATGAGAACTTCCACTGGTCCTGGATGAAGAAGCCCATGTGGCCGCCACGACGAACTGTAGTGGAGCGATTGCGGAAGGAGGCCGCGTCCGGCACATCGAGCAGGAAGCTGGCCAACTGGCTGCCGGTGTTGCCGGGGCTCTGTGGATTCGAAGTCTGGATGGGACGATAGGTCGCACTGGCATTTCTTGGCGAACCCAGGAAGTCCATGTTGTTCCATTCACCACCCATCTTGAGCTGATGATTGCCTTTGATCTTGGTGAACGATGCCTTGTACTGCCAGACGTCTGACGGCCGGTTGAGTGAGAGGCTCTCGGCACCGCCTACCCAACCATCGATGTTGAGCGCGGGAACCAGTGTTTGATTGTCCAGAAAGTTGCAACAAAAAACAGGATTGTAGCCGACATCCCGGACGAAATTGGCGGGCAGACTGCGGAAGCGTTGGCCGCTGTTGTCCACGTTCACAAGTCGGCCGAACTGCGCCTGCAAAATTGTAGTCGGGTCAAAGGTATGAACCCAGCTCGTTCCAATGTTCATTGCGTTGAACTCGCGGAAGCTGGCCAGGATCGGACGCCCGCCCGAAGCTGTCTGGTCGAGCATCGAGTGGCTCAAGCGGAAGAATACGTTGTCCTTGGGGGTAAGAACGCGGTCCACCCGGAAGGAATATTCATCCTGATTCTGGCTGAAGCCCGACGGGTCCAGCGCATTGCGGTCAGAGGTAATCGGCGCACCACCAACAGGGAAGGTGGTTCTGGCATAAAGCAGATTTCCAGCGCTGATACGGCTGGCAGGAATCCGGTTGCCGGCAAAAGGATCACGGACGAAGCCGGTTCCATTCGGGTTGGCGCGTGAGGTGAAGGGGTCAAAAATCTGTCTTGCGTCGTCGCTCAAATCGCCATTCAGGTTGGCTGCCGTCGGCACACGAAACAGAGCATTGTTTGCCCTGCGGAAGCGCCATCCCTGGTAGGCACCATGGAAGAACGTAGTGTTGCGGCCATTCAAGATTTTCGGGATTACTACCGGGCCACCGATGGCACCACCGAACTGGTTCTGACGGAAGGGAGTTACCAGCGGCAGAAAAGTGTTACGGGCATCAAATTCGCTGTTGCGAACATATTCCCAGGCTGAGCCATGAAGCTGGTTAGTGCCATTTTGTGTTGCAACGTTGATCACGCCACCAAGCACACCACCAAATTCAGCCTGATCATTGTGCGATTGCACTTTGAATTCGGCGATCGCATCTACGATCGGATTTACCGCAGGAGTAGAAAGCATCAGGCCCTGGTTGGTAATGCCGTCCAGAGTCCAGAAGTTCGAACGGTTCGTTTGGCCGTTGATGGCCGGAAAGATAAACGCACCAATTCCAGGATGGGCAAAGCCCGAACCTGTATTCTGCGAAACGCTGACTGGGGCTACACCCGGTGTCAGCGAAAGAAGCTGTGTAAAGTTGCGTCCGTTCAACGGCAAGTCAACTACTTGTTGCCGTGCAACGACGGCTCCAATTTCAGCCGTGGATGCCTGTACTTCAGCGCCAATGGCTTCAACGTTGATCGATTGATCCACTGAGCCGACTTCCATGACTACGTCGATGGTTGCGGTCTGATTGACAGCCAGAGTGAACTGGCTGAGTTTGTTCGTGCGAAAACCGGCCTTCGACACTTCCAGAGTGTACTGGCCGGGAAGGATGTTCAGAAACGCGTAATAGCCGCTTTCATTGCTCACAGAGCGGGTTTCGATCGACGTGGATGGATTACGAAGCACAAGTGCGGCTCCAGGAATGATGCTTCCTGAGGAGTCGCGCAAGGTTCCGTTGATGGTGGCGCTGGATGCTTGGGAAAATGCTGCTGTTGCGCTTAAGGCGCTGAGCGCAAGGACAAGCAAGGTACTTCTAATCATCGTTGTACTGCCTCCCAAATAGACGTATAGCGGGTTTGCTTCTAGAAAAGGCGACATCCCCCGATATCGTGGGTCTAGTCTATATCAGATTAAAATTCACTTCAACGACATAATCTGAAATAATTAGCCGCAGCAAAATAAACCTCATGTTGCTGTCCCTCCTCAGTTGCGTGTTGCTGGCTCAGGACCTTGATGTTGCGCTCCGCCGAGGCCAATCTCGTGGGCTTACTTTGCTCGATCAGGTGGAGGATTCCGAAGAGCGTAAAGCCTTTCAGCTCCTGTATCGCGAGGCAGACCCCCTGGCTCGCAGAACCCGTGTCACTGCGTTTTTGAAGAAGTTCCCCGCCTCCTGGTTGCTCGCTCAAGTCTATGAGGCAGGCGCACGCGCCAGCTTTGATTTAACCGACTATCCCACCGGCCTCTACTACGCCCGGGAATCTCTTCGGCTCTATCCCGAAAACCCCCTCCTCACCGGCACCCTCGCGGCCGTGCTCGCCAACAGAGGCGAAACTCAGGCCGCCAGACTTAAAGCCAAAGAAACACTGGCCGCTCTCGATCGCTTCCAGTCACCAGAAGGTATGCCAGAACGCGAATGGCGCCAGATACGGCAGCGATTGTTGGAAGCCTCAGAGAAAGTATTGGGCTCTACCCGTCAACCGCTGGCCCAAAAACCGCGAGACTCCCGCAGCGAATACGCAGGCAGCCAATCCTGCCAGCCCTGCCATCGGGCGCAATGGGATAGCTGGGCTGCCACAGGCATGGCCAAAATGCTCCGCAAGCTCCAACCTGACGCTGTTTTGGGGGATTTCACCAAACTGGCGTCTTTCGCTGAACAGGGCAATACCCTTGCGAAAGGCTTCGTGGAAAACGGTAACTATTTCGTAGATTTGCGCCGCCCAACCGGCCTGTGGGATCGCTTCCGCATCGATTACACCATCGGCTCAAAATGGCAGCAAGCCTACGCCACCAAAGCTCCCAACGGCGATCTCCACGTCCTGCCCTTGCAGTACAACAAGCTCAAAGGCGAATGGATCAACTACTGGCGCATGATCGACCCGCCCGATTCCGCCCGCACCGAACTCGGCAATTTTCACCGCATGCGCGATGTCACCTCCTACCAGCAGAACTGCGCGCCTTGCCATACCAGCCAGTCTGAGGACAAAGGCTTTCTCGAACCCGGCGTAAATTGCGAAATGTGTCACGGCCCATCCGCCGCCCACACCAAGGGCAGCCCTGCCCAATGGAGCTTCAAGAAGATGGATCACCGCGGCTATGTCGAGGTCTGCGCGCAGTGCCACGCCCAGTCTGCCATTCGCGAACCACAAGGCTTCCCCCCGCGCTACCAGCGCCGCCCCTATGCGGAGTTCTCACGTAAGGCCTTTTACCGCGATGGCCGCTTTCGCGAAACTACATTCATCGTCGAATCCTTTGAGCGCTCGGCCTGCTTCCAGAAAGGCGAGGCCCATTGTGGCCATTGCCACGATCCCCATCCCGCCAACCCCGGCACCAATCGCACCTCTCTCAAACATGAGGCCGACTCAAACCAGATGTGTCTCCAATGCCATCCCGCGAAGTATTCTACGGTTTCACACACGCGCCACTCCGGCGGCGACGCAACCCGATGCGTCAACTGTCACATGCCGAAGATCATGAACAGTCTCCTCTTCAAGGCTCGCAATCACCAGATTGACGATCAGCCCCGGGCTGAGCCCACACTTCGCTTCGGCAGGCAGGAAAGCCCCAACGCCTGCTTCACTTGCCACGCAGAGCGCGATGATGCCTGGCTACAAAAAAGCTTGAAGGATTGGCGCTCGGCATTGCCAAAAGGTTAAGAGATTGATAGAAATGATGCAAATGCGAATACCCTGGATCGCGATCTGCTTTGCCCTCACTGCTCTGGCAGACGACGAATCTGCCCGCAAAATTCTCGCCACCCAATGTGTCTCCTGCCACGGAGCCGCCAAAATGGGCGGCCTTGACCTGCGCAGCCGCGAGGGCCTTTTGCAGGGTGGGGCACGCGGCCCCTCCGTTGTTCCTGGCAAGGCAGCCGACAGCATTCTCTATCAGGCCGTCGAGCGCAAAGGCAGTCTCGCAATGCCCCCGGGCAAGAAGGCCTTGACGGAGATGGAAGTAGCTACGATCCGCAATTGGATCGATGGCGGTGCCAAATGGGGAGACACTGCCATCCAGGCTCAACCCACCTGGTGGTCCTTCCAGAAATTAAAGAAGCCCGCAGTCCCCTCGGGTGCAGCCAACCCCATCGATGCCTTTGTACTGGCCAAACTGAAAGAACAAAAACTCGTTCCCGTTGCCAAAGCCAACAGACGCGCCCTGCTCAAACGCTTGAGTATCGACATGTTGGGGCTCCCTCCCACCCCGGCAGAACTCGATGCCTTCGAGGCCGACCGCAGCCCCGAAGCCTATTCAAAAGTCGTAGACCGTATGCTCGCCTCTCCCCGCTATGGAGAACGCTGGGGCCGTCACTGGCTCGACGTAGTCCGTTATGCCGACACCGGCGGCTTCGAAACTGACATCTACTTCCCCAACGCCTGGCGATACCGCGATTACGTCATTCAGAGCCTCAACGAAGACAAACCCTATGCCCGCTTCGTCAAAGAACCACTAGCCGGCGATGAACTCTACCCCGCCAACCTCGATCTCGATGGCGGCTTCAA
>CANGVB010000040.1 GCA_947456995.1 Bryobacteraceae bacterium
CGCACTTAAGGACGCACATCGGGTGCTGCGGCCCGGTGGGAAGCTCTTTGTTCTCGATCTGAACCGCCACAACTTTGAAGAAGCCCGTGATCTTTATGCCGACCTCTGGCTGGGTTTCTCGCAAGTGGAATTGGCCGAAATGATGAAGAAGGCCCGGTTCCGAAATGTGGATATCGCGGTGGTGCACCGTGAAGAGGAATCGCCGTTCTTTGAAACGATCCTGGCGACTGCTGAGAAAAATTAGCCGTTGGTGGTCTGATTCCGCCCACTTGTAGCCTCGATGTGGCCTGTTGTGAGAAAAACGCCATCCGTCTGGAGCTGCCTGTTAGCCTGAAAACATGCAGTTATTTAGGAATTTAATATTTTCGCTGGCCGTAATAATTTTTTCTCATCACGGATTGGCGCAGAGTCTTACTGAAACTCTGGTTAGTGGCAGTGTTCTCGACACACAAAGCAAACCGGTTCCTAATGCAATTGTGAAGGTTGTGGACGGTCTTGGGAGGATCAAGCAAAGCAGTGCAGCGAATGCTGAAGGGCGATTTAGTCTCAAGGTAGTTGGTTCGGGCACGCTTGCTCTGGTTGCGGAAACCATTGGTTTTGAACCCGTCACTACGGGTCTGCTCGAAATGAAGGGCGGTTCGATGAGTGTGGATATCAAGTTCGGCTCTTTGAGCAAAGCCGAACAGACACTCACGGTGAATGAGCGGGTGATTGAACCGACGGTGGATCAGCGCGATGCAGCGATCTTCAACAAAACGCTGTTCACTCGCGATGACCAGATTTTCCAGTCTCTTGGTGCGGGGCTGAACTTTGCTCAGCACGCTGGTGGTGGCAAGTCGCTGGAAGTACGCCGCTTCGGTTACAACCTGGATCATGGTGGTACTGGCGGCGGGCTCCGCATGAACATGGATGACCTGATTGTGAATCAGGTTTCGGGCGGGCATGCGCATGGCTATCTTGGGGCGCTTAAGGGGTTGAGCCCGGAGCTGGTGGAGAGCGTCAGTCTTATCAATGGGCCCTTCAATGCGGCCTATGGGGAGTTTAGTGGCCTTGGGGTGGTGAACATCAAGACGCGTGAAGAAATGCCGAATCAGCTTACGGGCCGGGTTCAGTTTGGGCAGTTCAATACACGACGTGTCTTTACTGCTTATAGCCCCACTTTGAAGAACACCCGCATGCTTTTCGCCAATGAGTACAGCTACTCTGATGGGCCTTATGAGCAGCCGCTGAAGTACACGCGGGACAACTTCACCGCTACTCTGTTTCACACGGTGAGGCCTGGAGAGAATTTTGGCTTTCGCCTGCTGGGTGCTTACAACAATTTCTACAGTGCGGGACAGTTGCCGCTGGATCAAATAGAGGAAGGCAAGTTGGGCCTGTTCGGCTATATCGACCCCACGGATGGTGGAATCTCGAAGTCTGGAACTGTGACCGGCTACTACAGTAAAGAGCGGGCCAATGGCGAGCGCTTCAATGTTAGCGGCATGGTGAACCGGGTTCTTTTTGACCTTTTCTCAAACTTTACTTTCTTTCTGAATAATCCTGAAGATGGAGATGGGATTGGTCAGCACGACTCCCGCCTGCAGCAGGCACTCAACGCCACTTATAACAGGCCACATCAGATTCTGGGCGGGCTGGGAAACTTTACCGGGGGCTTCAACTATCTTGGGAATCAGCTTAATCTTGGGCTCTACAACCGTATTGGCCGTGTACCCACCGATGCCGTAACGTCGGCCGATGTCAAGATCGACAATCCCGGCTACTTCATTCAGGAAAATCTGACCCTGGCCAAGGGCAAGATTCAGTTGGGTGGCGGGCTTCGTTATGACGATTACAGCTTTCGCGCCATCAGCCGGCTCGACATTACCGACAAGGTGAACTCGCGGGGAGGCTTGTGGCAGCCCAAGGCCAGCTTTGCCTTTACGCCGTGGCTTGGTAAGCCGCTTACCTTTCATGCGAATTATGGGCGTGCGGTAACCAGTACCGGTGCCCGGGCTTTTCTGGTGGATCGCAACAGCCCGATTGTGGCCAGCACTGATTTCTATTCCGTGGGCACCTCGCACAACAAGGGCCGCTTCTCCGTTGCAACGAATCTCTTTCTGATCAAGCGTTCCAACGAGATGGTTTATGTTGCCGACGATGGCTCGAACGAGCTGGTTGGGCCGTCGCGCGGCTATGGTTTTGAAGTGAAGACTTCGACGCAGTTGACAAGATTTCTTTCTATCAATGCCAGCATTACCAAGGTTGGGAATTCCTACTATGTGGGGACGGAGCCGCGTGTTTACGTAGATCGTGCTCCGCGCTTTGTTGGCTATACCGGCATCACGCTGAGTGAGTGGCGTGGCTGGTCTGGCTCGATTCGCTTTCGGGCGATCAATCGTTTCTACGTGAACGGAGAAGGCGAGTTTCCGCAGCGAGCGCCGGGGCACAGTGTTACAGACTTCAGCATGTCGCGCAGACTCACCAGGAACATCGATTTCAATCTGTCGATCGACAACGTCTTTGATCGTACTTATTTCGAGACGGTGGATAGCTACACTTCGGCGCTCAGGGGGCAGGCGCCGATGGAGCGCTTCCACGTTACTCCCGGCTATCCGATCACCTTTGTGGGCGGGGTGAGCGTTCGCCTCTTCAACAAAGACCGCTAGAGCCCGAACTGTTTCAGGTGGTGGTTGGCATGCATCCAGCCCCACCTCATCCACTCCCATTCGCTTAGCTCCATGAAGACCGGGTGCCGCCCGAAGCGGAAGTTTCTTTGTGGGTTGGCGAATATAAGCATGACGGCTTTTAGCTCTTGAATGTCCCGGTGGAATTCTCCGGGCGGGGTGCCGTGGAGCTGCTGGTCCATTTCCGGACGGGTTTTGACGTTGCGGGGCCACTCGGTGAGGAGTCGAAGGGCGATGTGCTTGAGGATCTTTCGTTCTGCCCAACTGCTTTTCTCAGACGCCGTTCGTTCTCCCATCGCAAGGGCGAAAGAATCGAGCAAATGGCGAATCATCTGGCCAGCGTTCATCTTGCCCCACAAGGCAGGGGACTCCGGTTTCAACTGATCGAATCTTGCGATCAATAGTCTCGTTGCTTCCGGCGTCATTGTCTGCATATTGAAGACGCGAAATTGCGGGGCTACTTAGAACTCAAAGTGCAGAAAAAGTTGAAGCTGGCGGGCCGGGCTGAACTCAATCGCCTCGCGGTAGTTGTTCAGCTTTTGGCCTTGTGCGGAGTAGTAGCCCAGCACGCGGATTGGGTTAGCGCGATTGGTCAGATTGTAACCCTCTACACCCATTTGCAGGCGGAGGTGCTTTTCTTCCCAGTGCAGCTCCTTGAAGACTCTGGCATCGAGAGAGGCGTTGGCTGGGGTGAAGAAGGGATTGCGCCCGAAGCCGCTGGACCGGGCTGTGAGTGGAAAAGCGCCCGTGCGGAAGGTGTCTGAAGTTTCAAGTGCCGGCATAGGGCGGCCTGAGCCAAAGGTGAAGCTGGGCACGATGTGGATGTGCGAGAGTTTCTCGCTCATCTTCTCGAGGGCTTCAATCTCAAAGAGCGCTGTGGCTGTAACCCGGTGCGCCTGGTGCTGTCGGCTTAAGGCCCATTCTGGCCTGAGATTTAGCGGGTTTTGTGGTTGTTCGTCAAAGTCAGAACCATCGTCGAGGGTGCGGCCTCCGGTGTAGGAAACGAGGTAGCCGAACTCGCTGGTCATCTTGCGGCTCAGCGTGACGGTGAGGCCGTCGTAGCTGGAGGTGGCGTTTTGTTCGAGCAGGAATTGCGCTGGAAGCGTTCCCAGGTAGTTGCGAATCCGCGGCAGGTGCAGGCCGCGTACGTGGCTGTATTCGAGGGCGAGTGTTGTATCGGAATTCAACTGCCGCTCTACACCGGCAGTGACTTTAGCCCCGTAGGTTGCTGGCAATTGCGCTGAAGCACGATAGCTCGAACGGAACTGCAAGTTCAAGCCTGGATATTCGAATTGCTCGTATGCGCGCACGCCGTCTTTCTGGATTGCCTCATTCAGGAAGCTCAAGGGATAACGATCAAAGAAGAGGCCTGCTCCGAGACGGAAGACCATCTTCGAATCTCCCTTGGGGTGCCAGGCGAGACCGAGTCTTGGGGCGATGTTTCTGCTGGAGGCGGGTAAGCCGGCTGGCATGAATTGATAGTCGTAACGCAAGCCGGCTTCGAGGGTGAGGCCTCGCCGGGCCTGCCAGCGATCGTTGATCCAGAAGCCCAAGGGGGTGGTGCTGTAGGCCGTCGCGGGGTTTCCTACGGCTCGCACGGTGAAGTCTGGCTGGCGGGCCAGGTATGCGGCAAAGGTGGGGTAAATTGAGACGCCGCCGAAGCGGTTTGCGAGGCGGCCATCGAAGTTTACGCGGTGGATGCTGCCACCAATAGAAACAGTGTTGCGACCGGCGATCCAGGTAAGGCCATTGACGGCCTCAAAGTGGCCTTCGCTGCGCTGCTGGTCCATGCGCCAGCCCTGGCCGAAGCTTAAGACTCCGGGGATCTCGACGAAGGGGTCGCGCGAATTTGGCGTCAGCAATAGTGCGCGCCGCCCATATTGAAACGTGAAATTGTTGAGTAGGGTGGCCCGGAAGGCACTCGACAGTGTGGCGACAAAACCGTGGTCTCCAATTCTTGAGGAGCCGCGTGATGTGTAATCCGAGTGGTTCTCGATGCCCTGTACCCCTTGATTGACGCGACCGAGCGAATACGCATAACGCAGGGAGCCGCTGTGGACGTTGTTGAAGATGTGCTGCACTTTGGCGGAATACTGATAATTTCGCTCTCCGGCGCGGAATGAGAAGGGGTTGCGGAAGCCGGTGAAGCCCTCCGACCACTCGTCGCAGTCTTCGCGATAGAGCTCGACGGCAGCGGCGAAAAATGTTTTGTCGCGTTTGATTGGGCCGCTGGCGGAAGCCCCTGGCTGCCAGCGTCGCAGGTGTGGCCGGCTGCTGATGCCAAATTCGGGATTGCGCGCATTGAGGGCCTCGTTCTGGAAGAGAAACTCTGCGTGGCCGTGCAGGGCATTCGATCCCGAACGGGTAACGATGTTGACTACTCCGCCGGCTGCGCCACCGAGTTCTGCCGAGACTGTGGTGCCAGCGATTCGGAGCTCTTGTACCATCTCGAGCGGTACTGAAACCCGAATTGCTCCGCTTGTCTCGTCGCGATTGTCTGAGCCATCGATCGATACTGAGTTGTTGCGGGAGCGGATGCCGTTGGATACGAAGCCCGAGTCGTTGTTGGCGTTCCAACTGGCTGCCGGGCTGCGGCCGGTGGATTGTCCTTGTGCTGGGGCCATGCCGGGTGCGGTGAGTACGAAGTTTACGTAATTGCGGCCCTGTGCGGAGGAATGCTCCATGCGTTCATAGCCGAAGGCCACAGCGGAGCTGGTTGCGCTGACATCCAGTACTGGTGCCTCATCTACGACTTCGAGCTTCTCTGACACACTCGACAGACGCAGATCCACTTTTTGAAAGAGAGACTGCCCGGCACCTACAAGCAATTCGGAGTATTCTTTGCCTGCAAAGCCGGCTGCTTCCACTTTCATCGAATAGGGACCGGCATTCAAATTGGCCAGCAGGAACTCGCCGTTCTCATTGGTTTGTGTTTCGCGGCCCTGATTGGTGTCGACGCTGGTGGCTCGTATCCTGGCGCCTTGAACAGGAGCTCCTTGTGGATCCTTCACGACGCCGCTGATTGCTCCACTGCGGCTGGAAACCTGCCCCCAAAGCAGTAGCTGCAATTGAAGGATCAATATCACTTGAACAACTGATGAAGTGTATCGCACGACAGAAGGTTAGCCTACTGTCGTGCGATGTGCAAGCTATCGAGAGCAGATCAGGCCGGAAGTGCTTCTACCAGGTGCATCAGACTTTGGGTGGGAATCACGCGGTTCAGCTTAAAGCCTGATGCGGCAAAGAGGGCGGCGAAGTCTTCAGCTGTGCGCTCGCGGCCACCGGTCATGGCGAGCATGTTGACATCCATGAACTTGCCGGGTTCCGGAATATTGGCCGGGCCTACCATCACCTCAACCAGCAGCAATTTTCCGCTGGCAGGGATCACTTTTCGAATCGCCTGGAGAATGGTTAGCGACTTTGCGTCATCCCAGTCATGGATGATGTTTTTGGCCATGTAGAGATCGGCTCCGTCGGCGACAGATTCAAAGAAGCTTCCACCGACGCAGGTGGTGCGGCTGGTGAGGCCGGCTTCGGCCAGCATCTTGCGGGCCCCTTCGGCGACATAATCCTGATCGAAGACAATTCCTTCCACTGCAGGATTGGCTTCGAGGATTGCTCTTACGAGCCAGCCGTGACCGCCACCGACGTCACAGACCCGCTTGTGTTGGCTAAAGTCATAGGCCGCTACTACGGCCGCATTTGTCTGGAGCGTGAAGTCGGTCATGGACGCGTCGAAGATGGCGGCGCGGTCTGGATTCTTGCGGAAGTACTCCCAGATATCGCAGCCTTCGGCAATGTCGGTGGCGATGCCACCGTTTCGAACTACATCAAGCAGGCTTTCCCAGGCATTCCAATGCTCTCCGAAGGTTGCCATTCTTACGAAATTCCGCATGCCTTGCGGATTGCTCACCAGCAGCATGCTGCTTAGGGGCGTCAACGCGAAGGTCTTTTCGGGCAATTCTGTGAATACGCCGGTTGCGGCCAGCATTCGCAACACGCGGTAGAGGGAGTCTTCATGGGTGGAGGTCTCTGCGGCAAGAGCGCTTACCGTTTTGGGGCCCTTTTCGAGGCAATCGGCGATGCCCAGTTCGGCGGCAACTCCCAGGCCTTTGGCGACCCAGGCGCCGGTTAACATCTGAAACAAAATCTGTGGTGGTTGTAGTTCAGTCATAATCTTGTCAATGAGATACGAGTCAGCCAGTTTATCAGGGAGACCGCCCGAGAAAAATAAATTCGCCTCAATCAACTTTCTGGAATCGAGTCTCGTCTTCATTTGCGGAGTCAGAGTTTGATTTTTCGGGAAGTGGAGGATCGCGATCTCGTCATCAAGGCGGCTAAGGGCAATGTTGACTCATTCAACCTGCTCGTATCCCGCCACGAGAAACGTGTCTTCAATTACTTGCTGAGACTCGTGGGAAATCGAGAAGACGCCCTGGATTTAACGCAGGACGTTTTCCTGAAGGCCTACCAGAATTTGACCAAACTGAGCGATGTGGGACGGTTCTCTCCTTGGCTGTTTCGCATCGCTCATAACGAGGCTTATTCTTTGCTCCGCCGGAATCGACCCGATACGGCGGAGCTTATTTACGACCCGCCTACGGCTGGTTCCAAAGAAGGAATGTTTCCGATCGAGATGAATATTGCAGTAGAAAGAGCTCTCGGACATCTCACGGCAGATCAGCGCGAGGCTGTTGTCCTCAAGATCTATCAGGGTTTTAAGTTTGAAGAAATGGCGGAGATTCTGGATCTGCCGCTGTCAACCATCAAGTCGCGCCTTTACTCGGCGCTGGACATACTCAAAGGCGCTCTTGCGCCGGTGAAGGGATAACGCAATATGGACCATTCCCAAATCGACCTTAACGCTTATGCACTCGGCGAAGGCACGCCTGCCGAGCGCGCTGCTGCCGCTGCCCATCTGGCACAATCCTCCGAAGCAGCCTTGGAATTTGAGCGCTTGCAGCTTACGCTGACTGCTCTTGGAAGCTTGCGTGATGAAGAAATGCCGCGCCGGATCGCCTTTGTCTCAGACCCTGTGTTTGAGCCTTCGCTCTGGCAGCGATTCTGGAATTCCGGCCCGCGTCTTGCTTTTGGTGGTGCGGCCATGCTGGCTTGCGCGATTACCGCGCATGGCTTTCTGATGCGCCCGGTGGTGCAACCTGTGGTGCAGGCAAGTGCCCAGATTTCGCAAGCGGATGTGGATGCCGCGGTTGAAAAAGCAGTACAGGCCGTTGAGGCCCGCACTGAAAACCGCGTTCGCCAGGAAGTATCGCTTGCGGTAAACAAGACCGAAAAGCGCTTCACGCAGGAGATTCAGATGATGGCTGCGTCTTTCCAGGAGAACGACACTCTGCTGCGTAAACAGATGAACCGGATGTACGTAACCAACGCCGGCCTGGCTGCCGGATTTCCCAAGGAATAGTCATGAAGTACTTCTTAGCCCCCTTTCTCGCTGCTTCAATACTGATTGCCGCAGTCACAGAGCCGGTTCTGAATCGAACGATGCTCATCCCGGTAGAAAAACGTATCGATCAACGCCTCGAAACTCTTTTCGACGAGCCCTTCCTTTTGCTTGGGATGACTCGCGGACTTTACCTGGACAAGTTTGGTGCTGTCTTCAGTGCTGAGCTTCAATTGGTATCCACGCCTGGCGCTGGTACCTTCGGCTTCACCGCGCCCACCAAAGAAATGCTTGTCGCCACTCGCAAGAAGAAGCTGGAACGGTTGCCCTTGCTCAAGGACGCCATGCGTGCTCAACTCGCATCTGCCGCCATTGCGCTGGAAAAGCTTCCGGCTGACGAAAAAGTAGTGCTCGGTATCTCGATCTTCCGCCGTTCGTGGGAAGATTCAACAGGTCTGCCGTCTCAGATCGTGATGCAGGCTACTCGTAAAGATTTGCTGAACGCCCGCACAGCGCCAGCCATCGAGGCCGCTATTAGAATCCAGGAATTTTAGTCGAACCATGCATGCCCCCGCCAAGCTCGGCGAACGCCTTGTCGCTCGCAATCTGATCTCCCCGGCCGAACTCGAACAAGCTCTCGAGTTGCAGCGGGAGCGTAACGACAAGCTGGGCAAGATTCTGGTGGACCTGGGCTTCATCGCCCAACGTGAAGTGATGGCCGAGCTTAGCGATCAATTGGGCCTCCAACTGGTTGTGATCGATGCGCCGCCGGCTACCGGGCCTGAGCTCGACGGCTTGTCAGCACGCTTTCTGCGGCAGTCGAAAATCTATCCGCTCAGTTTTGATGGCAGCGAGCTAACCCTTGCGATGGCCGACCCGCTCGACTTTGAGGTGCTCTCTTCGGTGGCCAGCAGTACGGGGCTCAAGGTGATTCCGGTGCTCGCTAACGAAACCGAAATCGTCGATGCGATCGAGCGCCACTACAGCGAAGGCCGACGGGCAGAAAACACGGACGACTTTGGCAATGCCGACGCCGCAGAGGATCTTGAACACCTGCGCGACATGGCCTCTGAGGCCCCGGTGATCCGTCTGGTGAACACGATGATTGCTGTGGCTGTGGAAGCCAGGGCGAGCGACATTCACATCGAGCCTTTTGAAAAAGACTTTCGCATCCGGTACCGAATTGATGGTGTGTTGATCCAGCAGGAGCAACCACCCAAAGAAATGAAGGCAGCCATCATCTCTCGTCTGAAGCTGATGGCCAAGCTGAACATTGCCGAGCGGCGTTTGCCGCAGGACGGCCGTATCAAGATCAAGACGCTGGGGCGCGAAGTCGATCTTCGTGTTTCTACTTTGCCCACGCTCTACGGCGAGAGCGTGGTTATGCGTATCCTCGATCGCTCGGCTACCGGCTTCTACGATCTGCGCAGCCTGGGCTTTGACGACCAAATGCTCAACCTCATGGAGCATTTCACAGAGATGCCGCACGGCATTTTTCTTGTCACCGGCCCGACGGGTAGCGGCAAATCCACGACGCTTTATTCGGCGCTCAAGCGAGCCAACAAGACCGAGCGCAAGATCATCACGATCGAAGACCCTGTGGAATATCAGATGGACGGCATCAACCAGATTCACGTGAATCCGACAATCGGCCTGACCTTTGCAGCCGGTTTGCGCCACATCGTCCGTCAGGACCCTGACGTGATTATGGTGGGTGAAATCCGTGATCGCGAAACTGCCGATATCGCCATCCGCGCCGCCCTTACAGGCCACTTTGTATACTCCACACTGCACACCAACGATGCCCCCAGTGCGATTACTCGTTTGACGGACATGGGTGTTGAAAACTACCTGCTTACCTCGTCGATCGTCGCTGTCCTTGCCCAGCGTCTGGTGCGCCGAATCTGCCAGGAATGCAAAGAGCATGTGGGGGAAACCACTTCTTATGACGGCACAAAAGTACCTGTCTATAAGGGCCGCGGTTGCGAAGCGTGCCTCCATACAGGTTATAAGGGCCGTATCGCCATCTTCGAGCTGATGCAGCTTAACGAAGAAATCCGCCGCCTGATCATGCGCAACGAAGACGCGAGCATTCTCACCGAAGCCGCCCGCCGCAATGGCATGCGCAATTTGCGTGAAGATGGCTGGCACAAGATCGCCACTGGCATGACCACTCCGGACGAAGTCATCCGCGTCACGCAGGAGTTTTAACACTCAAGATGACTACCTTCCAGTTCCGCGCAGTCACCAGCGACGGCAAAACCCGCACCGGCATCTACACTGCCGAGAACGAAAAACTGGTTGCCTCCGAGCTTCGTCGTCAGGGTCTCACTCCCACCTACATCGGCCTCAATAAGAGCAAAGGTTTTGAGCTGAATCTGCCGGAGTTTGGTGGTGGCAAGCGTCGCGACGTGCTCTTCTTTACTCAGGAACTCGCTACGCTTCTTTCCTCAAGCGTCCCGGTGGATCGTGCTCTTTCGATTGTTAGTGAGCTTACCGAAAAGCCCGCCTTCCGCTCAGTTGTTCTCGATATCCTTCGCCTGCTTAAAGGCGGCAAGGCTCTGGCCGATACGTTGGCCACGCACCCGGGCTACTTTTCGGATCTCTATATCAACATGGTGCGCGCAGGCGAAGCATCTGGCTCTTTGTCGCAGGTCTTTCAGCGCCTCTCAGACTTTGAACGCAATCGCGATGAGCTGCGAGGCTATATCATCAGCGCACTTATGTACCCGCTGCTGCTGGGCCTGACTGGCGTTGGCGCAATCGTTGTTCTCATGTACTACGTTGTGCCGAAGTTTGCCACGATCTTTGAAGGTGGCAGGATGGTGATTCCGCTCCCAACCCTGATCATGTTGCGCACCAGCGAATTCCTGCAGGCCTGGGGCTGGCTGATGGGCCTCGTCATTACTGTCGGAACGATCAGTTTCTTCAGCTTTATCCGCACACCCAAAGGCCGCTGGTGGTGGGATGATTTTCGGCTCAAGGTGCCGCTTCTTGGTGACGCCTTGCGCAAGGCTGAGACCGCCCGTTTCGCCAGAGCCATGTCGACCCTTGTATCAAACACCGTGCCGCTGGTGCAATCCATCCAGATTGCTGGCGGAACACTCGGCAACCAGCGCATTTCCAAGGCTCTAGAATCTGTTGCCCAGGGCGTAAAGCGCGGTGAAGGTATCTCGGTACCTTTGCGCCGCTGTGGCCAGTTTCCATCTCTTGCGGCTCACCTGCTAAGCGTGGGTGAGGAAACCGGCAAGCTGGATGAGATGTTTACCCGCATGGCCGACATCTATGAGGCCGACACGCGCGACGCCGTCAAACGCTTTACGTCTTTGTTTGAACCCCTGCTCATCCTTACAATGGGCATCGTAGTAGGAGCGCTGATCCTCAGTATGCTCCTCGCCATCACCAGCATCAACGAGGTTGCAATCTAATCTATGAACACTACACAACTCACCAAACGCCGCCGCCTTAGCCGCCAGGCCGGTGTCACTCTCATCGAAATGCTCGTAGTCGTTACGATCATCGCGCTCTTTGCTGCCGTCGTAGGGCCCCGCCTCTTCAAGGCTGCCGATGGTGCCAAGGTAACGGCTGCCCGCACGCAGATCAACAGTTTCAATCAGGCTCTGCTGCTCTACAAGAATTCCACGGGCAACTTCCCCAACAATGACCAGGGCCTCAAGGCACTGCGTACCAAGCCCGGCGATGTACCGAACTGGGATGGCCCATACCTTCAGGCCGATGTACCGCTTGACCCCTGGGGCAGGGAATTCCTCTATAAGTTTCCCGGTGCGCTGCCCGATGAGCCGGACATCATTTCCCTTGGCGCTGATGGTCAGCCTGGCGGATCAGGCATCAATCAGGACATCAGCTCTTCCAGCGCCCGCTAGATGCGTCAACGCTCGTTGCAATCCGGTGTCACGCTCATCGAGATGCTGGTCGTGGTTGGCATCATCAGCCTCATGATCGGCTTCTCGTTGCCTTCCTTTACGGCAGGGCTTGATGGTCTGCGCCTGCGCAGCGCATCGTCAACGATTGCTTCGGCGCTGAATATTGCGATCACAACGGCAGACCGCCGCCAGCTTCCTGTGCAACTCCTGATCCAACCCGGTGCCAATCGCATCGTCCTGCGGGCGGCTGATTCCAGCCGTGATCAGATTTTCGAAATCCCACCTGGCATTCGAATCAATCGCATCCTGCCTGCCTTGTTCCTGAACGAAGAGAAAACAGATCGCTACCTGATTGTTTACCCAAACGGAGCACCACCCCAACTCGTGATTGAGCTCAGCAATCCCAGAGGTAGTCTACGTCAAATCAAGCTGGACCCCATCACAGGAGTCGCCAAGGTTCTGGATCTTGTCAAAAATGCGAAGTAATTCACAGAAGGGCTTTACGCTGCTTGAAGTGCTGGTTGC
>CANGVB010000041.1 GCA_947456995.1 Bryobacteraceae bacterium
ACTGCGAAAGTATTTGTGCGAGGACTAAGATTTGTACCGCAACAAAGAGATCAATCCCTTGCAAATTGGTTAGTTTCTTTGGAGGATTCATTGCTCGAGCAATGATAGACTAAGCGAGCATGGAAGCGCACAATAACATCACCAGTTTGTTAGAGCAGATCCAGTTGGGCAACGAGACTGCAGCTGAATCACTCTATGCGCAGGCAGCGGAAAGGCTGAAGCGGATCTCCCGGTCACTCATGACCAGGGAAGGAGTAACAGCAGGATTTCAGGCTTCAGACCTGGTGCAAGAAGCTTATCTACAGAAGAGTTCCCAGGTTAAGCGGATTGAAATAACCGGGCGTGAACATTTCTTTGCGCTTATGCGATTGGGGATGAAGCAGATTCTTGTAGACCGGGCCCGGCGTAAGTCGGCGGTGAAGCGGACACAGCCAGAAGGGGCTTTTCGATGCGAAGCGTCACCGGATGCCCGGACTGAGGATCTGGGCAGGAGCCTGGAAAAGCTGAAAGAGCTAGATGCCAAAGTGTATCTTGTGCTGCGACTGCGGAATGACTACGGGCTGCAGTGGGGGGAGATTGCGGAGCGAGTGGGCCGGCAGCATTGGGAAGTACGGCGGGATTTTGCATTTGCTGTGCATTGGTTGCGGGAACAGATGCAGGGACGTTAAGCCTGGGGAGAGAGTCAGTTATTGCCAAGTTCGGCTTCGAGCTCTTCGATGGTTGGCAGGCTGCCTTTGAATTCTTCGGGTAGGTTTGCCAGGTGGGTGAACTCGGAGATGCCCATCGGAGTGGTGGTGCCTCGGAGCGCGTATTCCACTACCAGTTGCTTCTTGGTGCGGCAGAGGATCAGGCCGATACTTGGCTGGTCTGTGGGGTGTTTTAGCGTGTCGTCTACCGCGGAGAGATAGAAGTTCATCTTGCCGGTGTACTCGGGCTGGAATGCGCCGCCTTTTAGATCGATCACGATGAAGCATCGGAGCTTCAGGTGGTAGAAGAGCAGGTCGAGGCGGTAGTCTTCGCCTGCTATCTCCAGCGGGTATTGGCTCCCTACGAAGGAGAAGCCGACTCCCAGCTCTAGCAGGAATTTTCTTATGTGCTCGACGAGGCCGGATTCAAGGTCTCTTTCGTGGGCGCCCTGGGAGAGGGTTAGGAAATCGAAGTTGTAGGGGTCCTTTAACAGTTGCTGGGCTAGATCGGATTGGGGCGAGGGCAGGGTTCGCTCGAAATTGGTGATTGCTTTGCCCTGGCGATGGAAAAGCCTTGAGTCGATGTGGTGGGCCAGTATGTTTCGGCTCCAGCCGTTTTCGATGGCGGCTTCCACGTACCAAAAGCGCTCAGCTTGATCCTTTATCTTGTCTAGAATGAGGCAGTTGTGGAACCAGGGCAATTTTGCAGCAAGCTGCTGCAAAATTGCTTCTTCCGGCCAAGCCTCAGCGAACGCTTTCATATAACCCAGATTTCGCGGAGATAAGCCTTTCATCTCTGGGAATTGGCTCTTCAAGTCTGCGGCGAGCCGGGGAATGATGTTCCTTCCCCATCCTTCCTGGGCCTGACGGACCAAGATTTCTCTCCCAATGCCCCAATAGAGCATCACCAGTTCCCTGTTGACAGAAACAGCCGCCCGCACCTGGGCGCTTTGGATACGCTGCTTGATGCTAGATAGCAGGGCGGCGTAGGTCTGGGTGCTTGGAGTTTGCTCTTCCATGGGCTTCTACAGTCGTACCAAATTGCGACTGTTCCTAGCCAGGAAGATTTTGGCTCGGAAACAGGTTTTGGGATCTAAGATGAAGTCATGAGCCGGTCTGTGCGGGACTCCGTTGTTGTATGTTGCGTCTTGTGGGCGAGCTTGGGCGCGAAGCTATTCGGCTCGCCGTGTGGCTCACTTAGGGAGCCTTGTGAAATTTTGAGGCCTGGGACGATTTTCTTCATGGGGCGAGCGGTATCGACAGAACCGATTGAGGGAGTGTTTTACGGTACGCAGTATAAACTCGGGCCGCTTACTCGCTTTACTTTTGAAGTGGTCGAGGGCCTATACGGAGTCACGAACGAGAAATCTTTCACTGCAGTTGGAGGGCTCTACGATGTCAGAGATGGACTGATCTGGCTCGTGAAGAACCAACAAGGGCTCCTGATTGTTGGGACGCACGCAAATTGTTTGCAGATTAGTCCTGACTTTGATTCCAAATTGATCGAGTACCTTCGCTCCGCCAAAAAGACAGGCAGCAATGGGGCGCGTGTCCGCGGAAACATTCAGTCACTGACTCGAAGCCTTAAAGCTCCCATAGTCAGATTGGAAGGGGAGAAGACTCTGGAGACGAGGGCAGACGAAAATGGGAAATTTCAATTCGAGAATGTTCCACCGGGACGCTACCAAGCGAGAGGCTTGGCACAGGCCTACGTGATGGGCCACAGAATTCCAGTAGTCGACGTAGCAGCGCTTTCTTGTCGAACCGAGTCTCTCTTTCTGGATATGCGTGGCGCCAACACGATATCAGGCTGGATTGAGTCGCAAAGCTTTGGCAATGCAAAGTATGCAGATGTGATCGCGCAGCGCCGGGGCAATGAGTTCGGCACCAGGCAGGTTGGGACCAACTTGTTACATGGCCGGAACGAATTTACTGTGGATGGCCTCGAGCCAGGCACCTACGACCTCATCGTTAAACTCTTCGAACATGGGCCCTTCTCGATCTTTCCCCATGAGACAGAAAAACTGAGTGTCGAACTGGGGCAAGAGCCCTTGCGAGAGATCAAGCTCAAGCTTTATCCACGGCAAAAGCGAAAGGTTGTTGTGCAGTTCCATGATGCGGAAGGCAAGCCCATCGCCAATGCCGAGATCTGGCGTCAAGGTTGCGGCGAGCCGGTGATGGATCCAGTTTCCGGGCTGAAGCAATACTATACACGTTCATCAACCGGGAGAACAAATCAAAGCGGGCAACTCGTCCTCAATGTCTTTGAGTATTCTATGGACCACGTCTGTTGGGCTATCGGCGGGCTGAAGTCGGAAACTGCGTCGGAGGCAAAGGTCTTGCACGAGGATACGAGTGTGTCTATTGTGTTGAGGTAAGCCCCGCCACTCTTGCGCTCTGATTGTCTATCCTTTGGCGACGGCCATTTCTACGCCTTTGGTTGAGAGATAGTATTTGGCCAGTATGTTGGGCTTTTCCCAGGCAGGGAGCGATTTCGGGTCTTCGAGGTAAGCAAAGAATTGGCGGGTGACTTCGGCGAAGTGGGCTTCGTGGCCTACTCGGTGATGGTCTGGAATCTCCAAGAGGAACTCGTGGCCTCGGTCGATGATGCCGACCCCGTCGATGCTGGATTCGAGTTCGTTTAGCTTGGCCTGCAGAGCTGCGCGGACTTCATCGATGGACTCGCCGGCATTGGGGACGATGTAGACTTCGGGGCGGTAGGCCTCTGGCTCGCCCTGGCGGACTTCGATGCTGGATTTTGTGCCCCGGAAGCGGGCTACGTGGGTGTCGCTGACTCCTTCAAGATCCCAACGGACATCCATTGCTACATGAATGCCGCGGATCGTGTACGAGACGAAGTTGTTGCCGTAGTAATCGAAGTTGCCGGGCTTGAGTGGCGCCGTGCCGGTGACGGTGCGCCATTGATCTTCGTTGAGGGTGGTGGGCCAGCGGCGGGCATCGAGCATTTCGATTTCGGTGGTGTAATCGATTGCCTGGTCAGGGAAGCCAATCCATTGGACCAGGTCGACGAGATGGGTGCCGACGTCGGAGAGGCCTTCGCCTTGACGGTCGATATCGAAGAACTCTAATGGGCGGAGCATGGGGACGCCGGCGACGGTCTTTGAGACGCGGTGCATGCTGTCCATGTAAATGGCCGGCTCGGTGGGTGTGCCGGGGAGGAGGGTGCCGAAGACGGCGGGGGAGTTGACGAGTTCGCGGTGGAGGGTGGAGGTGACCTCGAAGCGCTCGGTCATGATGTCGTAGGCGATGATGCCTTTTTCGTCGGCCAGGTCGAGGGTGGCGGCGATGCGGGGGAGGTCTGCCGAGCGGAGGATCCAGGGCTTGTCGGCCAGGACGTGGAAGCCGTGGGCGACGGATTGTTCGATGCGTTCGATTTTGGAAGAGTTGCGGCCGGAGAGGATGACGACGCTGCCGGGTTGCTGCTCGCGGAGCATGCGGGCGAGGGAGTCGGGACCGGCGTGAATTTCAAGTTCCCAGGTGGTGGGAGAGTCAGCGCGCTGGTTAAAGCGGGCTACGCGGATGAGGTGTTCGGTGAGGTCAAGGCCGAGGGGCGCGTAGACGCTGACCTTGGGAGAGACGGCGGCGTACATCTCCTTCTGGACGAGAGCGGCATGAAAATGAGCAGGGTCGAGCGTTATCAGGTGAAGCGAGGACATCGAAAACGATTGTGGCATATCGGAGGCTTGATGCTGATTGTTAGTAGCTATTCGCCCATGGGGCTGGGGACTTCACTGAGGGCCGGCTGCCGGCTTGATAGGCGGCGTGATCGGCAAAGAGAAAGTGATTTACCGAAGCCAGGGTGGTATGGCGCTGGGCAAGGCTGTGGACAGAGTCGAGGCTAGCCTGTTCTTTCTCGATACGAGCGGAAAGGGTAGCGGCATCCATGCCTGTGTTTGCGACTGAGTGGAAGTGAATGTCGAAGGGGATCGCTTGTGGTGCGACGCCGAAGATCCAGTTGAAGATGGCCTGTGTTCTTGGCATGTGGAAGTCGGAGGTGATGACGAGGAGTTTGGTGACTTGCCTCGGCTCGCAGTGCATGAGGCGAGCGAAGTAGGCGTTGCCAATTGTGTCGAGCGACCAGGTATCGAGGAGGATGCGAGCCGGGGGGATTCCTTTGGCGATGAGATAGCGCGCTGAGGCTACAGATTCGTGAATGGGAAAGCCGGCGCTGTCGATGATTGGTGGCTTATGCGTGGTGCCGGAGCTTAGGGGAATCAGAATGGCCTGACCGGCCTGCTCGAGTGCGGCGTCGAGTCTTGGCAGGACCCAGGAGGCTGGAATGCCTGCTTCATCCAGGCCGCCGCCCGGAACGATGATTGCGTCGTAGGCCATGACTAATGATTGTCATGCAATTTCTCCAGTGCGTCTCAATTGACATTGAGGATGTAGTTATACGTCGAGGTCTGCTGAGAACCCGAGGGTTGGATTGCAGTGATCGATGTCGAGCCGGATGATACTCCGGTAAGGTTGAAGGTTCTCAGGTTGCCGGTGGTATTTGCCGGAGTGGTGGAGAATGTGACGGTTGGGAGTGCAGAGTGAACACCGGGATTGGTGGAACTCATCGTTAGAGTGACGGAGGTGCCGCCGCGGACTTCCATCTCGGCGAGGCGGGGGTAGCTGGGAGCGGCACCGAGGACTGCTGCATACACTTGTACCTGAGCGGACTGCCCGACATTGATGGTTGCGCCCGGGTAGGTGTAGAAACCGGAATTGCTTAAGGTAAAGTTGGCTGAACCGGTGGTGTAGCCGGGAATGGCTAGTGAGACAGTGGCAGAGCCTGATGAGGCAAGGGCCTGAACGTAGAAGGTGAAGGAATTTGAGCCTGCGCTCAAGGCGGGCGTGATGGTTTGAGCGCCGATGGCGGTGCGGTCGATCGAAACCAGAAGGTTGGGGTTGTTGCTGGAGAGGCTTGCGATCAGGCTTGAGGGAAGGGTTTGGCTGGCAGTAGCAGAGCAGGCAGCCTGGAGATTAAAGCCCACGACAGTGGCACAACTGATACTGATGGTAGGAGCACTGACAGTGACAACACTGGTGGTGTAGGTAATGTTGGCGGTGTGGCCAGTGGGTTGATTGACGGTGATGCTGGCGGTGCCCGGTGCGGCTGGGGAAGCGTTGTCGATGATTCCGCTGTAGGTGCGGACGACGGAGGATCCATCATCGGCCCACACAACTGAGGCAGGAAGGGAGATGCTTGCCGGGTTGGAGTTGTTGAAGGTGATGGTTCTCGCACCTGCGCCGGGGCGCAACGCCAGGTCACCGGCGTAGGTACCGTTGACGGGGTTGATTCTGGTGAACCAGACCTGAAGATCGGCACCGGTGGCGTTGAGGGTATTGAGCGAGATGGAGGGCTGCCAGGGGTAGAAGCCGCTGGGCCAAAGGGCGACGTTCGCCGGGGTGGCGGCATAGTTAGAGCCAGAGGTGAGCACTGTCACATTCACTGCTGCTGAGCCGGTGGAGGTGGCTATGTTGTGAACGCAGAGCGTAGAAGAGCTTGCCCCCGCGGCGAAGTTCACTGTAAGGGGATTCTGACCCACGACATTGCTGGCAGTGCTAAATGAGATATTGCCAGGGGATGAGACCTGCAGAGAAAGCCCGCCTGTTGGGGCTGCAGGATTAAGGCCAAGCGAGCCGCAGGCAACCTGGTCATAACCAATGGAAGAGGGGATGTTGTTTAACAAGATCTGGTTGTTGGAGACGGTGACGGTGAGCTGAGGATAGGTAGTGGTGGTGAAGTAGCCTGTGGGTTGATTGATCGTGACACTGGTGGTGTTGACCGAGACTGGAGTAATTGCAGAGTTGAAGGTCTGCGAAGCGCTGGTGCTGGAGTTGAAAGTCACGCTGGCCGGAAGAGTCACAACGCCGTTGGGGGCGGTGGCGAAGGTGATGGTTTCGCTGTAGCCACCGCGTATGGGGAGATCGGCAGTACGAGCGTTGGTTGAGTCGAGGCGTGCGAACCAGATCTGGAAGGGTGCAGCGGCCTGATTGAGATTCATGCTGAGGCTGGTTCCATTGCTGCTCGAGAAGAGATAGAAGCCGCTACGGGTGTAGGTAACTGAGCCGGAGCCTGCAGCAACCAGTGGGTTGGTTGAGCTCAGGGCGATAGAGGGTGTGCCGGAATCCTGGTTGACGTTCTGGATAAAGAAGGAGGAGGAGAGGGTCTGGGTTGCGGCTACATTGACGGTTAGGGTTGAGCTGCCTGCAGCAGTTGCACTGGAGGAGAGCAGGGTGCCCGCGGGAGCGGTGAGGGTGACGGGAGTGAGAACAGCTGCGGGGCCACTGAGCTGCACGAAGTGTGCTGCCTGCTGGTTGCGGCCGATTACGTTTTGACCGCTAAAGAGGGAGACCAAAGACATGGTGAGGTTAGAGACGTTGACCACGGTTGGGTCGTTGGGCGTGGGCGCGGTATAGCCGGAGGGTTGCGTGATGTTGATGTTGGTTTGACCACCGGCGGCAGAGGGACTCAGCGCTCCGCTGAAGGTCTGGCTGGACTGGTTGCCAGTGAAAGTTAGCGGGGTGGTGAGCGTGGCAACGCTGGGCGTGGAGTTAGTGAGAGCGATGGATTCGCTGTAACCTCCTCGCAGGGTTTGCTGCAGCGGGGTGGCTTCGAGCCGGTTGAAGATGATGGTGAGGGGCAGAGCGGGAGCGCTGGCCGTGGTGTTGATGGTGGCCTGAGAAAGTGTAAAGGCGCTGGGGAAGAAGGTGAAGACGCGGTTGGTGGTGGTGTAGCCGGTGGCTTCAAAGCGTACGGTGCCAGTGCCCGAGGAGGCGTTCACGTTTTGGACGTAGATGGGGGGAGAGGTTTGTGTGTTGCCCGCGAAGCTGACGCTGATCGAAGCCGAGCCCTGGAGCGCGGGATTGGTGCTGAGCAGGATGTTGGGACTGGTGGTGGAAACAGTGGCAGTGAGGCCTGCGGGAGGGGCATTTTGACCGAGGCTGACGGTGAGAATTTCCTGGGCGTTGCGGCCGAGGTTGGTATTGCCGGATATGGTGACGGGTTGCGGCGTGGTGACGTTGATGGTGAGAGTTGGAGCGTTGGTGTTAGTGCCCGAGACGGTGGCGCTGGTGCTGCCCTGGGCGATGCCGTTGACGGTGAGGGTGCCCTGGGTTTGGCCGGCCGCAATGACAAGTGGGCTGGCGATGGTTGCTGTGGCGGCATTGTTGCCAGTGATGCTGAGAGAGATTCCGCCGGTGGGAGCCGGGGCGGAGAGATTGACAGTGACATCTGCGCTTTGCCCGGCGTTGACTGAGATGGTGCCGGGGTTGAGTGAAACGCCGATGGATACTGTAGCGGAATCAGTGGCCGGAGCATAGCCGGTGGCGGTGGCACTGATGGTGGCAGTGCCGAGACTGTTGCCGGTGATGGTGGGGAGCACGGCGGGGCTGGTTTGGCCGGCGGGAATCACGACGCTGGAAGGATTGATGGTGACGCCGGGCTGAGTGATGAAGTTAATAATGGTTCCTCCGGTGGGTGCGGCGATAGAGAGAGAAACCGGGTAGGCGGTGGCTTGGGAGAGGCCGAGGGGGAAGTTAGAGGGCAGGAGGATGGTGCTACCGGATACGGTAACAAGGGCTGCTGCTGAAATGTAGCCCGAAGCGGAAGCATTGAGATTGGCCTGACCGATGCCTGTGGCAGTGTAGTTGAAGTTAGCCGTTGTTTGGCCGGCGGCGATGTTGAGGGTGGGCGTGGAGACGGTAAAGACACTCAAGTTCGTGCTGAGCAGGTTGATTGTGGCACCGGTGCTGGGGGCGGGGTTATTGAGCGTGAGTGTGCCGCTGAAGGTTTGCCCGATTGCGACGATTGGTTGCTGGGTGGTGAGGCTCATCCCACGATTCACGATGGATGTGTTTAGCGTGCCAGATGCGAAGCCGGTGAAGGAGCCCTGGATTGTGGCGGGGCCTGCAGTGGTGCCGCCGGTGATGGGGAAGTTGGCTGCGGTATTGTTTTGGGGGACGACCACCGAAGATGGGATGGTGACGCTACCGGAGGAAGTGAGGTTTACGGTTTGACCGCCTGAGCCCGCGGGGTTGGACAAGGTAACGGTGCCGTTGAGCTGATCGAAACTGAGGATGGAAGCAGGGCCGGTGACGGTGATGCTGTTGCCGAAGGAGGCGGAGATTTGGGTTGTGGATGGGGCTGAGTTCTGGATCGTGTCGTTGACGATCAACTGGACGATGTAAAGGCCGGGGAGATCCGGGACGAAGGTGGGCTGTGGAGAGTTGGGGTTGGTGATGGTGGCATTGGAATTGGTAGGCCGGGTATTGAAGGACCAGGTGTAGCTGAGGCCATAACCGGAGAAAGACTGACTGGCAAGACCGGAGAGGTTGACGGTGCCGTTGACGGTGGCGTTCTGGTTAGCACCGGCGTTGGCAGTGGGCACGACGTAGTTGGTGGAGATGGTGACCGTGGCTGGGGGGCTTGAGAGGGTGCCGTTAGAGACGGTGAGCTGAACGACGTAGTCGCCGAAGCGATCGGGAGTGAAGCTGGGCGTGGGAGACGTGGCTGAGGTGAAGGCGGCGGAGGAGCCACTGGGGCGGCTGTTGAAGGACCACAGGTAGGTGAGCGGGAGGCTCTGGGGGTCTGAGGAAGTGAGGCCCGAGAGATTGACGGCAGTGCCGACGTTGACGGTTTGTGGGTTGCCGGGGCGGGCAGTGGGGGCAAGAAGTTGGGTAGAGATGGTGACGGTGGCAGGGTCGGAGCACTGGAAGGGGTTGCAGACGATGAGCTGAGCTACGTAGGTGCCGTTGATGTCGAGAGTGAAAGTGGGATTGACGATGTTGAGAGCGCTGAGGGTGGCGTTGCTGGTGGCGGGACGGGTAGTGAGAGACCAGGTGTAGGTGAGGGGCAGCGAGTTGGGGTCTGTGGAGCCGGAGCCGTTGAGATTGACCAGTGAGTTGACCGTAGCGCTTTGGGAATTGCCGGGGTTGGCGGTGGGTTTGAGGTTGGACGTGGTGATATCGACAGTGGCAGCAGCGCTATTGAGGAAGCCGTTGTTGACGATGAGCTGGAGGCGGTAAAGGCCGATGCGGTCGGCGTTGAAGGTGGGTTGGACGGCAGCGGTATTACTGAGAGTGGCTGCGGAGCCCGAGGGGCGATTGAGGAAAGACCAGGTGTAGGTGAGCGGCAGGTTGCCAGGGCTGGTGGAGGCGGAGCCGTTGAGAGATACCGTGGGGTTGACCTGGGTAAGGCTGAGGGATTGATTTGCACCGGCGTTGGCCGTGGGCGCTACAGCGCTGGTGGAGATGGTGACCGTGACGGGGGCGCTTGCGATGTTGAGGGAGTTACGAACGATGAGCTGGGCTGAGAAGTTGCCGACGCAGTTTGCCGGGAAGGTGGGCATGACGTCAGTGGTTGAAGACAGGTTGATGCCGGAGCAACTGGGTGGGAGGGTGAGAGACCACTGGCGCGTGAGAGGGAGGCCGTTGGGATCGGTAGAGGCGGAGGCGTTGAGGGTGACGAGTTGGCCGAGATTAACACTCTGATTTTGACCGGCGTTGGCTGTAGGGGCGGCTACGGTGGAGGTGAAGGCCCAGTTGATCATCGAAGGGAGGAAGGGAACAGTACGAACAAAACGGAAGCGGAAGGTGTTGGTGCTGAGCGCGGCCTGGCCGCCGTTGATGTTGGGGAAATTGAGAGTATTGGCGGTGGGGACAATCGTAATGTTGGGGTGATTGGAGGTAGCGATGGCGGAGATGTTAATGGCGTTGAGGGTGCCGGCATTGCTGGCCGTAATTCGGTATTCGTACTCGAAGGTGGAGCGGTCAATACGGGTTTCTTGTACAAGTGTGTAAGCGCCCGTGTTGAATGGGCCGGGCTGGGCCTGGAGGGCGGCTACGGCAAGGAGGAAAGTGGAGAAGGTGAGTTTCATGGTTAGCGCCTCTTGAGGGTGATGATCAAAGCAAGCCCGGAGGCAAGGATGCCGAGAGTTGCGGGTTCAGGGATGCCGGTGGGCGGTTCAGTTGTTTGGCGAAGGGTGGTTGTGCCTGAGAGCTGGAGGACGCTGGAGTCGTTGTAGAGCTCGAAGGCTTGAGCGCCGGGGCCATTGCCGCCACCGGACCAGATGAAGTGGACAGAGAAAGGGCCGGTGAAGGTGGAGGGCATCGAGAGAGCCGAGTAGCGGCCGTCGGATCCGGCGGGGTCGTTTACTTGAAAGAGAAGAAGGTCCCAGCCGTCTGCGATGCCGTTTGAGATCGAAGTGTAGACACTGTTGGGGAAGAGAATGTCGAAGTAGTGGTTTGCCGGGAGGGCATCGCCTGAGACGAAGTAGGTGTATTTGAATTCGTTCGTAGGGGCATTGATTGTGGAAACTTCGTACTCGATGCTGAGTATTGCAGCCGGGAGCATTGCGGCTGAGAGAAGAAGAATGAAGACGGTAATAAATTTCATGACAAGAAACTTCCTTTAGTGCAAAGCCTCTGGGACTTTTTTGCACTCCATCAATACAAACGGAAGGAGAAGAAAGAATGGCTCACGGCAGGGGCAGATAGTTGGCCACTAAAAGCGGCTGAGTCTAAACGCTGAATTGCCGGAAATAATCCTGTCGGGCCAAGTCTGGGGGTAGGATTTTATACATGGCCCGTCAGAGAAAGCTCATCTCGAAGTTTTCCCAGTTTTTTGACGGGGTAATCCGGAACCGGGGGCTTCACTACTTTCAGCAGCAGAGGGTTCGTATAGTCAAGGGTTCCAACTCGGCCGTCGAAGCAGTGGTTCGAGGGTCGCGGCCTTATGAGGTAAACATCGGGTGGGATGGGGGCGACCTGATGCTCTTTTGTGACTGCGAGTATTTTGCATCCTACGGGGCTTGCAAGCACTTGTGGGCTACCGTTCTTGCTGCCGACGCGAAGGGTTATCTATCCAGCGCGGAGACAGTTGAGCGTTTCATTGAAGAAGACTTCAATATCGTGGGAGGATTCGAAGCCCCTCCCCGGCCTGTTGCGCCGCCTCGGCTACAGGCCTGGAAGATGCAGCTTCATCGTTTTGTCGCAGGGCCGGGCGAGACCCAGGAGTGGCCGGCGAAGCGGCATATTTTTTATGTCATCGACCTGGCAGGAAGCATTGCTGTTGGTTATTCCGTGGTGTCTATTTTCTATCGCGATCTCAAGTTAAATGGCGAGTTCAACCGCATGACTGAGTTGAGGTTGGAGCGTCATCAAATCGCGACACTGCCGCTTGCCGAAGATCGCGAGATTATTGCCGCTATAGCGGGCGGAGGAAGCTTTTACGGTGGCACGGGAGGAGCCTACTACGGACAGATTGCCACTTCCAACACAATTCCAGAGCCCCTGGCCGGCACCTTGATCCCTTTGATGGTTCAAAGCGGACGCTGCTTTCTTCGCGACCGAAACAGCTTAGAACAGCTGACGATTTTGCGATGGGATCCAGAGGGCGAATGGCGGTTTGAACTGGAACTGAAGCAGAGCGTAGAAAAGGGCTGGCGGATTTGCGGAGTTCTACGGCGTGGGGAGCAGAGGGTGGATGCGGAAGAGCCGGTGCTGGTCACCCGTGGTGGATTCTGGTTTACAAAAAGCAGCGTGCATGGGCTGGCTGGCGACACGAACTTCGAGTTTCTGGTGCGGCTGCGGCAGAATGGCGCCATTGAGGCACCTTCGGAAGACACCGATGAGCTGCTGGCCGCGTTGCTTTGCATGCCGGGGCTTCCACACGTGAGTGTGCCCGAGGAATTGAAGTTGACGGAAGTTTGTTTGAAGCCCCGGCCCTCGCTCGCAATACGGGCGGCAGAGAAATATGGTGACAAAGGCAAGC
>CANGVB010000042.1 GCA_947456995.1 Bryobacteraceae bacterium
CGAGGTACCATCCCGCCCCTCCGCCCGCCCGATCCACTCAGGTCGCAACTATGGTCCGCCTCCATCTTCAGCAAGCCCACTCCTTTTCAGCCCACACTACCGTTTGGCGACCTGCACGGACTCAGGAGCACTAGACGCCTCTCGCTGGTTTAAGCTAAAGCTATGAGCAGCCAAACGAGCCAATTGCTTGAGGCATTCGACGCTTTGCCGACGGAAGAACAGCGAGCCTTTACCGCCGAGTTCCTCCGGCGCGCGATCCCATTCGATTCCGGCCCACTGGACGACGAAGAAACAGCCCGTGCAGCCGACGAAATCTTCCGCATGCTGGACGTAGAGGCGACGGACGAAAATGACGCCTATCCGCGGTGAGGTTTGGCTATGGGACCTTGGTATGGTCGAGAAGGTCCGGCCCGCTCTAGTCATGAGTGTCAGTTATGGGGACCTCGATCGAGCCCTGATAACGGTCGTTCCTCACACCACCAGTCTGCGCGGTTCGCAATTTGAAATCACGGTTCCTGTTGCGTTTTTAAAGCCGGGTGCCTTTCTCGTGCAAAATGTCGCAACCTATCCTTCGGTTCGGGCAATCCGCAGGCTTGGTGTCTTGAAAGAAGATCAGATTGGCCTTGTTGGCAATGGCTTGCTCCGGTGGCTCGGATATTAAGTTTTGGTCCGCTAGGTGTCATTTCACATAATCTGGATCTGCGGGTCAGCCTTTAGATGCCAAAGTGCCGCATGGGTATCGGCAATGAGAGAACTCAATCCAGATCGCTCGCACTTACACGCGAAAATTTGGCCCACTTCTCCCGTCGAAGTTCCTTGAAATCTTCTATGGAAATATCGATACCTTCGTCCTTCAAAGGAGGGGGGACACCCTTCCATGAGGCGGCTGCATTACCAGTATTTTAGATCTCCTCATTTCTGACAGATTAAAACCAGTGATTCTTCCCTTGCAAAACATCAGACGAACTGAGTCGCACTTTGTTTGTACTAGACTCGTCAACCCGTTCACACCCCGCAAAAAAATTCTTTCTCCTACATTCTAAAGAACTTGTTATCAACCCCAACTCTGACTGCTTCTCCGCCCGTGCTAAATTCGTCCCGGTTGCGCACTTGCGTCAACTTTATATGTCCCAGCCGGAGGTCTATCCTCATGTCTCAAGAATCTACTCAGCTGACCGCTAGCCGCCAGGGCCAGCGCCGCATGACTACCGAAAAACAGCGTGAATCCGCACGCATCAATGGCCGTAAATCCCGTGGCCCAATCACAGTCGAAGGTAAGCTTCGCAATCGTCTCAATGGCTTCAAACACGGTGCCTACTCCGAGTCTTCTCTCATCCTTCCCGAAGATCAAAAACGCTTTAATGCCATCTTTCAGGACTACATCGAAAACTACAAGCCATCCACTGAGCTCGAACTCGAACTCATTGAACAAATGGTCTCCTCTTCCTGGCGCCGCCGCAGGCACGCCGCCATGCTCCATCAATACTGGAATAAAGCCATCAGCGACGTTGCTGTCCTCCCCGGAAACGACGCTCTCAGCCCCACCGCCCTCGCAGCCAAAGCCTTTGAGAAACTCCTCGCCGATCGTGCTCCCATCCATATTCTCGATCTGGCAGAACAACGCGAAGGACGCAGATTCGGCAATGCTTCCCGCAACTTCCGCCAGGAGCAGAAATGGCGCGAACAATCGCAGAACAACCTCAAACCGGACTTCGACCTAAACCTAATCCCCTGAATCATATAAGGTACCCTAAAGCTTTATGAAACCTGTTCGCATCGGCATTATCGGCTCCGGAAACGTCGGCTCCGGTACTCTTCAAATCCTCGCTTCTAACTCGTCAGAGCTCCAGGCCAAACTCGGCTTCCCGCTCACTGTCACCGCTGTTTCCAGCCGAAACATTCTTACCAAAAATGTTTCAGACTTTCCCTCTGGTGCCCTCCTCACAGACCGTTGGACCGACGTTGTCCATTCCGATCAAGTCGATATCGTTTGCGAACTCATCGGCGGCACTACCACTGCCCTCGAAGCCATCGAAGCCGCCCTCAAAGCAGGCAAACCCGTCGTCACCGCCAACAAAGAACTCATGGCTCTCAAAGGGGCAGAACTCCTCGACCTCGCCACAGCCAACGGCACCACAATCCACATGGAAGCCTCCGTCGCCGGTGGCATCCCCATCCACGCCGTCCTTCGCGAAGGCATCTCTGCCGATTCCATCGAAGCCTTCTTCGGCATCTTGAATGGCACCTCCAATTACATCCTTACTGAGATTGAATCGAAAGGCACCGCCTTCGCAGACGTCCTCGCCGAAGCCCAGCGCCTCGGCTACGCCGAAGCCGACCCCACCGCCGACGTCGAAGGCTACGACGCCCGCTCGAAGCTCGCTCTTCTCTCGCAACTCGCCTTCGGCCAGCACGTCAACCCAACCGAGATCTATTGCGAAGGCATCAGCCGTATCACTCCCTTCGATTTTGAATACGCACACACGCTCGGCCATACCATCCGCCTCATCTGCGCCGCTCGCACAACCAGCGCCGGCCTTGCCCTCTCTGTCCGTCCCACCCTCATCCCCAAGTCCACCATTCTCGCCAGTGTCCTCGGCGCATACAACGCGATCTGGATTCGTGGTGCTGCCGGACAAGACACCTTCTATTACGGCCGCGGCGCTGGCCCCCTCCCCACCGGGGTCGCTGTTGTCTCTGACATCATGCGCGCTGCCCGCGATCTGAAGTCTGGTGCCAGCCTCCGCGTCTCACCCTTCAGCTTCCAAAAGCTCAAGCAGGCCACCCTCGCCTCCGCTGACGATTTCACCTCCGGCTATTACCTCCGCTTCCGCGTCAAAGACGCGACAGGCATCATCGCCACACTCGGCAAAATCCTCGCGAGCAACGGCATCTCCATCGACGCTGTCCTCCAGCTTCCGTCCGACGACAAAGCCAACCTCCCCTTTGTCATCACAGTAGAACCCGCCCGCGAAGCCGCCATCCGCGCTGCCCTCATCGAAATGCGCTCTCTCGATTTCCTCGTAGAAGAGCCCCTCGCACTTCCGCTCGAAAAAGGCCTCTAATGCTTCACCTGCTTCTCACACTTGCTTTTGCCGTGCCACCCATCGCCCCGGATATCCTCCGGGGCTTTGACCATGGCAACAACATCGAGTACGACGAAGCTCTAACCGTCTTTCAGCGTGCCGCCGCAAAGGACCCCACCAACCCCCACTGCCAGAACTACATCGCTCAAACCATCCTCTATCGCGCCATGCTAAAGGCAGGCGCCCTCGAATCAGAGCTCGTCTCTGGCACTAATCCTTTCCTCCGGCGCGAACGCATGAACCCCACCGAAGCAGAACACTCAGGCTTCGACAATGCCGTCAATTCCGCCTTCAGTCTCGCTCAGGCCCGCATCGCGAAAAACCCCAAAGACGCTTACGCCCTTTACTCCATTGCGATCACTTACGGCCTGCGCGCCAACTATAGCTTCCTCGTCCGCAAGGCCTGGCTCGATGCGCTTAAAGATTCCACTGCCTCCCGCAAGCATGCCCAGCTTGCAATCGATGCCGACCCCACATATATCGACGCCAAAATCATCCTTGGCCTCCACGATTACATTGTCGGCAGCCTCTCCTGGACTTACAAAGTAATGGGCTTCCTCGCCGGCATCCGGGGAGACCGCGACGGCGGCATCCGCACTCTCGAAGAAGTCGCCGCCAAAGGTGTCAACAATCGCTCCGATGCCAAGGTCCTTCTCGCTGCCATCTATCGCCGCGAAAAACGCTCAGCCCAGGCCGTGCCGCTTCTCGAAGGCCTCATCGCATCCTATCCCCGCAACTACCTCTTCCGCATCGAACTCGCCCACATGTATGCCGATCTGGGCGAACGCGACAAAGCCCTCCTCCAGCTCAACTCCGTCTCAGGCATCCAGCCCGAAAAGCTCGCCTACCTCAAAGGCAATCTGCTCTTCTGGTTCGACGAATACGACAAGGCCATCCCTGAACTCCAACGCGCCGTCACAGCCCGCGACCGTCTCGACCTCAACACCGCCATCATGGCCTGCCTCCGCCTCGGCCAAACCCTCAACCTCCTCGATCGCCACAAAGAAGCCATTGTTGCCTACAAACACGGCATCGCTCTTGCACCTGATAGCGAACTCGCCAAAGAATGCCAGCGCTACGCAAGCCGTCCCTACAAAAGGAACCGAATCGTATGATCAACCGCCGCCAATTCCTCACTGCCGCTGCACTGCCGCTGATGGCACAGCCCAAGCCGCCCCAGAACGTCATCCTCATCCTGGTCGATGACCTCGGCTACAAAGACTTCAACTGCTATTCCACCGAAGCAAATCCAGTTCCCTACCCCACGCCCAACGTCAATGAACTGGTGAAAGAGTCTGCCCTCTTTAACCGCTTCTACGCCGCCTGCCCGGTCTGCTCGCCCACCCGCGCCAGCATCCTCACCGGCAAATATCCAACCCGCACCGGAATCACCGATTGGATCCCAGGCATGCAACCTCCAGCAGGGGCCAAACTCGACACTCCCCAAACCAAAGAAGAGCTCGCACTCTCTGAAAAAACCATCGCCGAATACCTCAAGCCCCTCGGCTACGCCACAGCCTCTTTCGGCAAATGGCATCTCGGCGGTGCCGGCTACAGCCCCACCAACCAGGGCTTCGATACGAATATCGGCGGAGACGAAAAGGGCCAGCCCAACAAATACCTCGCTCCCTTCACCATGCCCGGCCTGACAGACGCACCGGTAAATAGCGAACTCACCGCATATCTCACCAAACTCGCCAATCAATGGATCGCCAGGCAAGCGGAAGCCAAGAAACCCTTCTTCCTCTACTTGCCACACTTCGGCGTACACACCCCGCTCGGTGCCAGCCTGGATAAGGCAGCCAACTATCGCGATGCCAACGTCATCAGCCCAACTTACGCCGCGATGGTAGAAGCAATTGATGACTCGCTGGGTTCCATTCGCCGCCAGCTCGAGCGCTCGGGCGTATCAGGAGACACGATGATCATCCTCACCTCTGACAACGGCGCGCTCACTACCGTTCGAGGCAAAGGCAGCACTTCTATCCAGCCTCTCCGCGAACAAAAAGGCTACCTCTACGAAGGCGGCATCCGCGTCCCCTGTATCATCCACGACCCCCGAAAAAAGCAGCCCGTCGTGATCGAGAACCCCGCTTGCTCCATCGACTTCCTGCCCACCATTCTTTCCTGGCTCGGGCAACCCGTCCCCAACAACATCGACGGCACCCCGCTCTTCAATCGCAAAGAGCAGCCCATCTACTATTGGCACTATCCGCACTATCATGGTGCCGGTGGCAAACCCGGTGGCGCTGTCATTGATGGAGATTTCAAGCTGATCGAAGACTTCGAAACCGGCCGCACTGAGCTTTACAACCTGAAGACCGACATTGGCGAAAAGAAAGACCTGAGCCAGTCAGACCCCGCCCGTCGCTCCAGTCTTTATCTTCGGCTCAAGCGCTGGCGCGAAGAAACCAAAGCCATCATGCCAACCCCTAAAACAGAAGCGGCTTCTTTGCCACCGCCTGCAGAAAGGTCAACACAAACGCACCGTAGTGAAATAGCGCCAGGATAAACACCCCGGCACTGGCCCCCAATTCGCTCAGCAGAAAACCGCCAAGCGGCAACACCTGCATCCCGTGCAGGCCGATAAAGTGAGAGATCCTCAGGTCCCCGGCTTCCTTACTCCAGTTGAAGAAAGGAATCCCGGGGCCTCCGTCTTTGAGCCCAACCGTATGCGCCATCGATGAGGCCATGTAGCCCCCTTCGAGACTCGCCAGCACGGCCATCAGAACACCCAGCCGACACCCCCAAAGTGCCCCGGCCGGCATCGGTGCTGCACTGGTGAAAAACCACCACAGCAGCACCACCAGCAGTATCGTATTCAGGGCGATCATGATTCCCATGACGCTAAACAGCGTGGCGTTAAAGCCCGTTGAAATATTGAAGTGGCTGCGCTCACCGCGCAATGCCTGACCACAAATCGCAACGTTTTCGAGCACCATCACAAGGCTCGCAATCGTGCCCAGACTCGAGCGCGCCACAATCGGCGCCTCGACATAGTTGAGTAACCAGCCGAGCGTCCATAAGTAAATGGCGCCGGAGATGAGAAATTTAGCCGGCTTCAACCAGATGTTGACCCCAAGCAGTTCCCGTTGGTCAAAATACATCGCCACAATCACAGCCGCCAGGACAATCCAGTGCAACATACCAAACAGCCCGCAGGCCTGGCTGCCGTCGCGCGCCCGCTCAAACCATACCAGCGGATTCAGGCTCCAGTGTCCCATCTATCCGTACACCAGCCGTCCGCCCAGCCAGGTGCGTTCCACTTTGATCTCTTTGGTATTTTTGTCGAACGAGAACTCCACCAGATCGGCTCGTTCTCCGGGGTTCAATCCGCGCATACGTCCCCCCACTCTACCAACTCGCGCCGCGTTGGTTGTGGCCATCGTTACCGCCTCGCGCAGGCTCAAGCCCACCATCTGCATCAGGTAAGAAACGCCAACATCCATCTTGAGCGCCGAACCAGCCAGTTGATTGCCACCCCGCAGCGTCACCCGGTCTCCCGGATGCAGTGTAACTTCAATCTCGCCAAGTGCATATTCCCCCGGTGCGCAGCCTGCCGGCATTACTGCATCCGTAACCAGTACAGACCGTTCAAGCCCCTTGGCCCGAATAGCCACCTTCAAAAAATTCGCCGGCACATGAATTCCATCGGCAATAAAGCTCGCCGACAGTTTGTCTTCAGCCAACTGGTCCCAGATGTAATTCGGATGTCGCGGCAAGACCGCATGCGAACCGTTGCCCAGGTGAGTCGACATCGTCGCCCCAGCTTTCACCGCATCGGCAATCTGTTGTGTCGTCGCCTTGGTGTGGCCAATGCTCACAACCACACCTTCGCCAACTACGTGTTCAATCAGTTTGGTCGTACCCTCATACTCGGGCGACAAAGTGAGCAGACGAATATGCCCTTCGGCCGCACCCTGCATCCGCTTCCATTCCTCGATCTGAGGCGGCCGGCATTGTGCTACCGGATGCGCCCCACGCGGCCCGGTTTCTGCCGAGATGAACGGCCCCTCAGCATGGATCGCCTCAAATGCATCCCCCTCCGGCAATTCACGCTTGGCCTTAACGATGTTCCGGAACGCCGCCTGCATGTCAGCCTCAGAGCCCGTAATCACCGTCGGGTAGATCCGGGTAACACCGGTTGCGAACTGTTCACGGATGGATCGGCCAATGTCTTCGAGCGAAGAATTGCCCGAGCAATAGTCGACACCAGCAAATCCGTTCACCTGAAGATCAATGAATCCAGGAGCAATCCAGGTATCGATCTGATCGGTCGGCCCTACCCAATCGTCCACCGCTTCAATCGCCACACCAAATTCAACGCGGATGGGTTCTCCGGTACGGTAATCAAAGCCAAAACATTTTGTTCGCATTCTGTTTTATTCACACCTTGTCCACAAGCTCAGGCCGCTAAGCCTATCAAAACGCACGAAATAAAAGTCGTGCAAAAACGCTTCAGCCGCACCTTTTCTCCTTGCCAGAGTCTCGGTGCGGCTGCTAAAACTGATCAAGATCGTCGCTGCTCCCTGACACAGGCTGGAGAATCTCGGGGGAGGTGGCCAGCCGGTGAAGGTGAGCAGCGATTCGATCTATACGACGACGGTTTGGGGAACCGGAGTCAGCCAGCCAAACTCATCCGGCAAGCTTCCATCCACAATTCCAAAAAACTTGCTCTGGATCTTTTCTGTAATCGGCCCACGCTTGCCCGAACCAATCGTGATTCGGTCAATGCTGCGGATTGGCGATACTTCTGCCGCCGTACCAGTAAAGAAGACTTCGTCGGCAACGTAGAGCAACTCACGCGGGATGCCCTGCTCGATCACGGTGTAGCCCAGGCTCTTGGCAATTTTGGTGACGCTGTCACGGGTGATACCCGGCAATACGCTCGTTGCGATCGCAGGCGTGTAGATGATGCCGTCGCGGATCACAAAGATGTTCTCGCCAGAGCCTTCGCTCACGTAGCCATTCACATCGAGGGCGATGCCTTCGGAGTAGCCGTTGGCCTTGGCTTCCATGTTGATCAACTGAGAGTTGTTGTAGTTGCCAGCGCTCTTGGCCAGGGCAGGCAGAGTGTTGGGAGCCATACGGTTCCAGCTCGAAACGCATACGTCAACGCCTTCGGCAATCGCTTCGGGGCCCAGATACTTGCCCCATTCCCAGCAGGCGATGTAGCATTCGGTCGGGTTACCCGTGCCGTTAACGCCAATCACGCCGTAGCCTCGCAAAACGATGGGACGGAAGTAGCAACTCTTCATCTTGTTCACCTGCACCAGCTCGATCATCGCGTCGGCGATCTGCTGGTGGGTAAACGCACTCATGTCCATACGGTAGATCTTGGCCGAATCGAACATTCGGCGAACGTGTTCATTCAGGCGAAACACGGCAGGTCCTTGCTTCGTCTCATAACAGCGAACACCCTCGAAGACGGCGCTCCCGTAGCTGACTACATGGCTAAGGACATGGATCGTTGCATCCTGCCAGTTGATCAGACGTCCGTTGTGCCATATTTTTTCGGTGGGCTTCATGGGAATATTATAACTGTCAAGCCTATGTCTAAACGAATTCTGCTCTACACCCTGATTCTGACGGCCCAACTTTTTGGCCAGGCAGCCAAACTTAAAGAAATCAAACCCGGCATGAACTTCTTCAAGAAGGATCAGGACGTGCAGATGGGAAGAGAGTATTCCCAACAGATCGAGCAGCAGTTCGACGTGATCCAGTCTGGCCCTTTGGTGGATTACATCAACTCGCTGGGACAGAAGATCGCCGCACAGCCACAGGCCGGCGGCTTCCCTTATGTCTTCAAGGTTGTGAATGATCCCGGCATCAATGCCTTCGCTCTCCCCGGTGGCCCGGTCTATATCAACTCGGGAATCATTTTGAACGCACAAAATGAAGGGCAGGTTATGGGAGTTGTGGCGCACGAAATCTCGCACATCGCCTTGCGCCATTCCACCAATCAGGTGAGCAAGAGCTACATGATCCAGTTGCCTGCAATGATCGCCGGCGTCTACGGGCAGACCAAGGGCGGCCTGACAGGCATGCTCTCCCAGATGGGCGTGGGCCTTGCGGCAAACGGGTTGCTCATGAAGTTCTCACGCGGCGCAGAACAGCAGGCCGACCTGCTCGGCGCGCGCATGATGGCTCAGGCTGGATACAACCCGATCGAAATGGCCCGATTCTTTGAAACCCTCGAAGCCAAGTCTGGCGGTAAATCCGGTGGTGCTGATTTTTTCTCCTCGCATCCCAACCCCGGCAACCGGGTCAAGTACGTAAGTGAAGAAGTAACGCTGCTGCCGCAGCGGCAATTCAACGCAGACACAGGCAAGTTTCAGAAGATGCAGCAGTTGGCAAAGAACCTGCCAACACCGAAGAAGAAGACTCCTGCAGCAGGCGAGATTCCGAATCAGCCTCCCCAGAACTCAGACGGCAGCCGCACCTGGCAGGGAGCTGAGTTTACGATCAAGTACCCCGGCGGCTGGCTGGGATTGGGAGAGGCTAAAGGGCCAACGGTGACCATCGCTCCCAAAGAAGGCATCAAGCAGGAAGCCAACGGCGCTGTTCAAATCGGCCTGGGCGTGATCGTAGCCAAATACGAGGACGACGACGGCAAATTCGATTTCAAGACTGACACTCAGAAGCTAATCGCCCAGGTGATTCAACAGAACCCGACCATGAGCAAAACTCAGCCTCAAATCAACCAGAATCAGGTGAACGGCCGCAATGTATACGTCACCCGGCTGGTTTCGAAGTCGCCGATCGATGGTGGAAATGAGATCGATACCGTTGTAACGATCGAGCACCGGGGCGGTATGCTCTACATGGTGTTTATCGCGCCAGAACGACAGATGCAAAGTGTCCAGGGAGACTTTGACAACATCCTGAATTCACTCTCGCTGCAGTAGCCATGTTCAAACGCTCACCGGCCTTTGCGGCATTCTGCGTTTTGATTCTGGGACTCGGCATTGGTTCGGTTGTAGCAATCTTCGGAGTGGTGAATGCACTGCTTCTGAAGCCGCTGCCCTATCCGCATGGCGAGCAGATCGTGCGGGTGATGAACAAGATCCCGAAGCTTGGCCTGCGCAATAACGTATCCGGCCCAAACTGGCAGGACTGGCATGACCAGTCGCAGTCCTTTGCCGCGCTGGCGACGTATCGGGGTGGCGAAGTTGCCCTTACCGTCAATGGCAAAGGCGTTTTCGGCGAGGTCTACCAGGTTTCGCCCGAGTTTGTGAACGTATTCGAGGTGGAACCGCAATTGGGAAGTCGCTTCGATGCGCGCTCGGTTCTAGTGAGCTACGGATTCTGGCAACAACACTTTGGCGGATCCTTAAGCGTTCTGGGACAGACGGTGAAGATGAACCAGCAGATTTACACCATTGCTGGAGTAATGCCGCAGGGCTTTCAGTTTCCGGCGAAGGCTTCTGTCTGGGTGCTGGATGAGTCCACACCGGGAAAGCAGAATCGTACCGCCAATAACTTCCGAGCCGTGGGTCGGCTGAAGGTTCCGATCCGCTCAGCTCAGGCGGAGATGGATGCCATCGCCACTCGTCTTGAGTCGCAGTATCCCGAAAGCAACAAAGACCGCGGGGTTGGGCTGATTGGCATACAGGAACAAGCAGCCACTCCCTACAAAGAGACGCTGACCCTGCTCTTTGCCGCCGCCGGACTGTTGCTCTTGATTGCCTGTGCAAACGTGTCGAGCCTGGTACTGGCGCGGGCTCAATCGAGAGCCCGTGAGTTTGCCGTTCGTGCTTCCCTCGGAGCAAGTTCTGCGCGAATTGTCTGGCAAGTGGTTCGCGAAAGTTTGGCATTGGGGCTGGCCAGCGGCCTTGTTGGATTCCTGATGGCGAGTTGGGCTTTGCAGGCGATTGCCTCAACCATGCCGGCGGAACTGGACTGGCGGGTTGGTGTTTTCGCCGCTGCGACAGCGACATTTTCGAGCCTGCTCTTCAGCCTCTACCCGGCCTGGCGCGTCTCGCGAGTGGACCTCACCGAGGCTTTGAAAACAGCGGGCCAAAAAGGAATGATCGGTGGAGGCAGTGGGTGGTTTCGCCGTGGCCTGGCTGTTGGGCAAGTCGCACTATCGCTAGCGATGCTTTGTGGTTCGCTGCTCCTGGTTCGAAGTATGACCAAGCTGCTCGGTGTTGATATGGGCATGGACCCTAAGAATGTCCTGGTCAGCTACATGCACATCCCGGCACAAAAGCTGGAAGACCACATAGCGGCTTCCATGAGCTTCAGCGAGATCTTGCGGGAGTTGCGGGAATCCCCACAAGTGGAATCAGCCAGCGCCATCATGGGCATGCCGACAGGCAAGTACGGCTCCAGTGGCGGTTATGCGATTCAGGGCCAGCCGATACCCAAAGACTTGAATCAACTGCCTGAAGCCGGTTTCCGGGTAAACTCGCCCGGCTTCTTCGCAACCATGCGCATCCCGCTCCTAAAGGGACGGGATTTCAACGAACAAGACCTTTACGACAAACCCTTCGTGGCCATCATCAACGAGACTCTGGCCAAGCGTAGCTTCCCGAATTCAGATCCGATCGGGCAGCAGATTCTATGCGGGCTGGACAGCCCGAAACCGATGACCATTGTTGGTGTAGTGGGCGACGTTCGGCACGATGGCCCAAGCGGCGCTCATCAGGCCGAGCTTTACATGCCCTCTCACCAGCATCCCTTCTATGCCAATGAACTCCAGGTGGCGGTAAGAGCCAAAGGAGACCCGCGGCCGCTGGCAAGCCTGGTGCGCGAGATCGCAGCCCGCCGCAATCCCGATATCGCGGTCAACTCGATCACGATGGAGTCGATGCTCGAAGAGAGTGTTGCTGCGCCGCGCTTCCGATCACAATTGCTGATGGCAATGGCCGCACTGGCACTGGTACTGGCAGCAGCAGGGCTTTACGGAGTGCTCGCCTATCTGGTTTCTCAAAGGCTTTCGGAGTTTGGCTTGCGCGTGGCTTTGGGTGCAAATCGAGGGGACATCGTCGCTCTGGTATGGCGTGAGGCTGGGCTGATCCTTGGGATTGGCTTTGCCCTTGGACTCGCACTTATCGTCGCTCTCGGGGCAAGTGTGCGGAGCTTCCTCTTCGGTGTAGAGCCGACCGACTCTCTCAGTATCGGCCTTGCCTTGGGCGTCCTTGCCGTCGCTGCGCTGGTTGCCTCTCTGGTTCCTTCGCTCGGCGCCATCAAGGCCGACCCGATGACTGTGCTGAGATCAGAATAGTGAATTACGACGCGATCCTTTTTGATTTTGACGGCACGTTGGTAGACAGCGAGCCGATCCACTACGAGTGCTGGCA
>CANGVB010000043.1 GCA_947456995.1 Bryobacteraceae bacterium
AACCGCTACGAGCAAATCACCGGACACGAGAGTGAGTCTGGCCAGAATTTCGGCGAAATTGTGGGCGAAAGCCAACCTTTGCGACGCATCCAGCAGCAAATCGAAGTGGTTGCTCCAACAGACGCCACGGTCCTGATTCTCGGCGAAACCGGCACTGGCAAAGAACTCGTCGCACGTGCAATTCACCGCTTGAGCCCTCGAAACAAATTACCTTTTGTCACCCTGAATTGCGCCGCCATCCCAACCGGCTTACTCGAAAGCGAACTCTTCGGCTATGAACGAGGTGCATTCACGGGGGCCCTCGCTCAGAAGATCGGCCGCTTCGAAATGGCTCACCGCGGCACGCTCTTCCTCGATGAAGTGGGCGATATCCCCATCGACCTCCAGCCCAAGCTCCTGCGTGCCCTGCAGGAAAAATCGTTTGAGCGCCTCGGTGGCACTAAGACAATTCCCATCGACGTCAGGCTGGTTGCAGCGACCAATCGAAACCTCAATCAGATGATGGGTGACAAGCTCTTCCGTAGCGACCTTTACTACCGTCTCAAAGTTTTCCCAATCACTACTCCTCCCCTGCGTGAGCGGCCAGAGGACATTCCTACTCTTGTCCGGCACTTTACTGCCAAATACAGCGAGAAAATGGGCCGTAACATCGAGACGATTCCTACATCTGTCATGCAGTCGCTTACCGACTGGACTTGGCCTGGTAATGTCCGCGAACTTGAAAACTTTATCGAGCGCGCCGTGATTCTTTCCAGTGGCTCAACGCTGCGTGCCCCAATCCAGGAAATGCACGAAGGTCTCCAGGCTACTTCTCGCTCTGGCACTTTAGAACAAGTCGAGAGAGATCACATCCTTCGCGTTTTGCGCGAAAACAAAGGTGTTGTAAGTGTTGCGGCTATGCACCTGGGAATGCCAAGAACTACGCTCAACGCAATGATGAAAAAGCTTGGCATCTCCCGACGGGACTTCTGACCCGAATTCGTCAACTGACTATATAGCGTCACTACTGCAGCTTGTTCAGTGCAAACTCTTGCTGAGCAGGTATCAGCATTCTCTCCCTCAAACGGCGGCGAATTCTCATCAGGCGCACTCGAACCGATGTCGGGCAGAGCTTTTCCTTGTCAGCTATTTCGCCAGTCGAATAGCCTTCCAGATAGTACATAGTGAGCATCCGGGATTCAAGCTCTGTGCAGTTTTCGATCATCACACCAGCTTCCAGTGTGCTCATTAATTTTGAAGGCGCTGCAAAATCTTCCAGTTGCAGGTAGCGCTTCTCCAAACGGATCACACTACGGTAAAGATTGCGTGCAATCGCATTTACCCATGCTCCAACAAGCTCCGGGCAATGTAACTGTTTACGACATTGCCACCCTCTCGCCCACGCCGCTTGTGCCACCTCCTCAGCCGTTTCTGCGTTTGCGCCGAGGAAGCGTACAGAGCGCAAGGTTACGTTGAATCCCTTCTTATAAGCGCTCGCATAATTCGTTTCATCCAGGCACGGAGCTGTTGATGTACTTACCAGATTTTCCATGCAACTGCTCTGGCACTTCAAGGGCCAACCCGAAAACTATCACTGAAACTTTTGTGGCCTCTGGATTGCTTAGACAATCCGGAGGTGTTTGATATGAACAACGTATTTAAAGGTGCCGAGGCGCTGTTGGATAAAGGCGAATCCAGCTTCGATGCAGCAAAGCATAAGCTCTCGCAAGTTATGGAAGCCGGCTCAGAGCAGCTCATAGCCGGATCAGAAGCAATAAAAGGTACAGCTCAGGATTCTGCAGATTCCATCATGCAGGGTGCCAATTACCTGCGCACTCAACCTGCCAGCCAAATGTTGACTGACTGCCGGTCACTCTGCAAAAAATACCCAATTCAGGCTATGACACTTGCCGCAGTAGCGGGCATCTTTCTCGGGAAATCGATCTGGGGCTCCAGACAGAACCAATAAGGAAATCTCTTGATTACAGCAAGACAAAACTACACAACTCAAGAGAGCGTCATCATCAGCCGGATATGCAAATTGTTGAACCAAATCGACATTTGTATCATTCGCCGCCATGGCCACGAATCCGATCTGCAACGGCGGCCCCTGACCACTCGGCAGAATGACCTCGAGGGCGGCCTATGGTTCTTCAGCAAAGCGAGTTCTCAGTTGATAAATCTTTACGGTTCTGCCCCACAGGTCACTGTTGCCGTCTCATGTCCGATTCTCAAGAAGTGTGCTGCATTATCAGGTGAAGCATCGATTGTAAGTCAAAACTCAAACTTGGCCCATTCCTTCATCAAAGCAAATGCATCTCTACTGCCTTCCAATTATGATCCCAGTCGCCTGACCTTGCTGCGGGTCGAAGTTGCGCATGCGGAGTTTTGGGAATGGCCAGAAGAAACACTCATTCATTCAACGGTCGCCTTGACTTCTCAAGTGGCGACGCCTGACCAAAAGAGGACACATGACGGCCAGCGGTCAAGCGTATCGTGAGGGTCACCTGCCTGCCTATATAGCGCACTCACGGCCACACAAGTGCATTAAGGTTGGCAGCCAGCTCATGACCCGTATCTTCAAACTTACAGTCTGCCGTTATTGTCGGGTATTGAGCATGGCTTCCAGAAAACAAGGAAAAATAATGAAAACAATCAACGCAGGTTTCTTCAATCATGTCGCCGCAATCGGCTTGGCCCTCATCACTCTGAGTGCCGGCGCAAGCGCTGCCACAGTTACTTTCAACACCAACGCACCAGGCACCTCGTACGCCTCGGGTGGACTTTCTTTGGCCAGTAGCGGCGGCGCTGCTGCAACCCTCACCTTCGCTCCTCAAGTTGACAGCATTACGGGTACGCCTTCCAATGTGAACTATGGCATTTTCACTTTGCTTTGCAATACCTGTACTACCCAGGCCAACGCCGGGGGCGCATTCTTCAGTGCGTTTACCTTCAATCTCATCATCACTGATGTTACTGATAGCGCTACGGGCCAGTTTGTAGGAACGTCTACCGGTGGAACTGTATTCAGCGATGTCAGTCCTCTCAGCATCACTTGGGTCCCCCTCGTGCTTGGTCCTGGAACAACGAATGCTCTCACCGGTAACTTTGGATCTTCCACCTTCCGCATCTCCGGCCCTACCAGCATTGTTGCCCCTAACTCGGGAATCATTCCTGGTCAAACAACAGTTGAAGGCGTAGTAGACACGGCCGACGAAGCAGTTCCTGAACCCGCCAGCCTCGCGCTGCTTGGTGCCGGGCTCCTGTTCATCGGAGTCCTTTCTAGAAAGAAGTAGCTAACGCTCAACACCTTCCGGGACAAAACGCCGCGCATCCAATGCGCGGCGTTTGTGTTTTTCTTCGCCATTCTCATTTATGACCCTGCCACGTCAATTGACCTTCTGTGGTCAACGCACCTTTCCACGCAATCTCGGCTCGCCTTCTGTTTTCAACAATCCGGTGGTTGGTCGTCGGCGTGCACTCCACTCATCGTCACCCGCAACCCACAAAGGGTTTAGAGGATTGACTGAAGAGGTTGAGAATGAGAATATTTCTTGTAACTGCTCTGGCACTTACGCCACTATTGGCAAAAGACAATGAACCGGCCAAAAGATTGAATGAGGCCGCCGCCGTGATGACTGAGATCATGGCCACGCCCGATAAGGGCATCCCCGAAGACATGCTGGGTAATGCCCACTGCATCGTTATTGTTCCCGGCTTGAAAACTGCCGCCTTTGTCGTCGGCGGCAAATATGGCAAAGGCTACATGCTTTGCCGCAACAAAGGCATTATGGGCTGGTCGGCTCCGGCCACCGTACGTATTGAAGGCGGTAGCGTTGGCTTCCAGATTGGCGGCTCAGAAACCGACCTGATCATGCTTGTCATGAACGAACGCGGCGTAGACAAACTGCTTGGAAGCAAGTTCACTCTCGGCGCTGAAGGTTCCGTCGCTGCCGGTCCTGTCGGCCGTACCGCTACTGCTCAGACCGATGCTCAGATGCATGCCGAAATCCTGTCCTGGTCTCGCTCACAGGGCCTATTTGCTGGCCTGGCTCTCGAGGGCGCAACCCTCCGTCAGGATCTTGACGACAATCAAACGCTTTATGGCAAGCCCCTCGAAAACAGGCAGATCGTCACAACTAGAGTTAAGGCTCCCAAATCGGCCGCACGGCTGATTACCCTGCTCAATAAATACTCTCCCAAAGAGGCGGGTACCCCACCAAGCAAGTCGAACCAATAGGCTCGCAGAAAAGAATCAATAGTGAATCATTACATTTGGACTGGTCTCCTCTTATCGGCCTGTGGAGCGCTAACGGCTCAAACCACACAGAGCCAGATTGAAAACGCAAACCGCATGGCCGCCGGGGCCATGCCCATCTACCGTGTCACAACCACGGCCCGCACTGCCAAAGCCATCAATTATCAACACAGAAACGGTGCCACAAAAATCGATTTTCGTGGCACCAGTCTTCTGCCCGGCTCAAGGGGCGAAGCCAAAGTAGAAGGCAAGCAGGGCTATATCGAAATCGAAGTGGAGTTCGATGATCTGAAACCCGCAAACTTGCTAGGATCCGAATACCTTACCTACGTCTTATGGGCAATTACTCCCGAAGGCCGCACCTCCAATCTGGGTGAAATTCTTCTCAATGGCACCAAGAGCAAGCTGAACGTCTCTACTGAACTTCAGTCCTTCGCCTTGGTAGTCACCGCAGAACCCTATTTCGCCGTCACTAGACCCAGCGATCTCATCGTGATGGAAAATGTCGTACGCAAGGATACCTTGGGCAAGATAGAAGAAGTTGATGCCAAATACGAGTTACTCGAACGAGGCCAATACTCCAAACTTTCCAATCCCTTGGCTCTAAAGCTGGACAACAAACAGCCACTAGAACTCTATGAAGCCCGCAACGCCGTCCAGATCGCTCGCGCTATGGGCGCAGACCGCTTCGCGGCTGATACCTTCGTCAAAGCTGAAAAGAGCCTTGCCCAGGCCGAGGCCTATCAAGCTCGCAAAGCCGGTAAAAAGCCCGTCACGATGATGGCGCGCGAGTCCGTCCAGACGGCTGAAGATGCCCGCATCATTGCCGTCAAACGTCAGGAAGAAGAAGCCCTCATGGCAGAACGTCAATTGGCCGCAGACCGTCAGAATCAGGCAGAAGCCGGCCGTGCTGCCGCCGAAACTGAAACCAATCGTGTCAGCAGAGAAGCAGAAGCCGCTCGCATCGCCGCCAGAGCCGAAACCGATCGCTTAACCCGCGAAAAAGAAGCGCAGGCCTTGGCTGCTTCAAATGCCGCCCTCCAGGCAGAACGCGATAACGCCAATCGTACGGCCGCAGCCACTCTCGAAGCAGACCGGCTCAAGCTTGAGAATGAAAAGCGTTTGGCTGCAGCCAACAGCGAAGCTGATCGCATCAAACTCGAAAGCGACGCCCGCCTTGCAGCCGCCAAACTCGAATCAGAACGCCTCACTCTCGATAACCAGGCTCGCCTGGCTGCCGCAACTGCTGAGGCCGATCGGCTTAAGCGCGAAAACGAAGCCCAGCTTGAGAACGCCGCAAAGCAGCGCGCTCAAATGGAACGTGAGAAAGGCGAGCTCCGCAATCTCCTGCTCCAGCAATTCAACGCCATTCTGAAAACCGAAGATACTGCCCGCGGTCTCATCGTCAGCATGCCCGATGTATTGTTCGATACAGCAAAGTTCACCTTGCGCCCCATCGCTCGAGAAAAGCTCGCTAAGGTTGCCGGCATCGTTTCCGGTCACCCAGGCCTCAAGCTTGAGATCGAAGGCCATACTGACAGCGTCGGCGGCGATGCCTACAACCAGACCCTGTCTGAAAAGCGCGGTGAATCCGTTCGCGATTATCTGACTCGGGAAGGAATGGCCAGCGCCTCGGTAACTTCAACGGGCTTCGGCGAGTCCAGACCCACCGCATCTAATTCAGACGCGAATGGCCGGCAACAAAATCGCCGCGTCGAAATTGTCATCTCCGGTGACCTCATCGGCACCCAGATCGGCAAACCCACTTCAGCTCAATAACCAATTCAGCGAAAGTAAAAACGAGGGCTCCTTGCGGGGCCCTCGTTTTCTTTTCACCTACTCCAGATACAATGAGGCTCAATGACTGAACAGGCCAGAACCTGCGCCTCCACAATCTTCGACTTCCACCAACTGGGCCACAAACCACTCCCGTCTGATGCCATGCTCGTGCTGGGTACAAATGACACCCGTGTCGCCACCCACGCCGCCCACCTCTTCCACCAGGGTCTCGCCCCACTGCTCGTAGTTACCGGCGGCATCGCCCATCAACAAGACCTTCTCTCCACAAACTGGAACCGCCCCGAAGCCGAAGTCTTCGCCGAAATCCTGCTGGCTCACGGCGTCCCCGCCTCAGCCCTCCTGCTCGAACCCAACGCAACCAACACCGCCGAAAACATTCGCTTTTCCCGTCAACTCCTCGCGCCCCTCAACCTCTCGCGAATCCTCATCGTCACCAAGCCCTTCATGCAACGGCGTGCCTATGCCACCCATGCCGTCGAATGGCCCGAAATGCCCGCAACCATGGCTTCCTGGCCGTCAACCTTCGACGAATACTGCACCCACCCAGACCTCGATCCTGTCAAAGTCACCAACATCATCATGGGCGATCTGCAGCGCCTTTGGATCTACTCTCGTCTCGGCTATTCTGCTCCACAGCGCATTCCAGATGCAGTGATGGCCGCCTTCAACACTCTCGTCGCCCTCGGCTTTGATCGTCACCTCATTCCGGCCCCCTGATCCAGCTACTTCTTCAGCCGGAAGAATCCCTCCAGTTGCGGATCCGGGCTTCCCCCCAGCACGCGCTTGGCAATGTAATCTCCCAACACCGGCCCATGCTTGAAGCCATGTCCAGAGCCTCCACCCGCAATCCAGACATTGCCCCACTCCGGATGCTTGTCGATGATGAAGTGCTCATCCGTCGTATTCTCGAGCTGACAAACATGCGTAGCCACCACCGGTTGATCCCGCATCTCAGGAAAACGCAGTGTCAGATAATCCCGCGCCCGCTTCAATTGATGCGGTGCCGCAATCCGTTCATCCGTATCCGGATCAAAGTTGGAATCAGGGTTGGTCGGGCAAATTTTCAGCCCCCGCGAATACAAACTCGGAAACCCATAATACGTACTCTCTGAAAAGTTTGGCAGCCTCGGATAACTAAACCGCGTCTCCCCAGCCGGCGTGCCAAAGTAAATCACATCCCGTCTCGGCGTAGCAATCCTGCTACCCAGCAGGGCAGGGAAGAGCTTCCGTAACCACGGCCCACAAGCAAACACAAACTGCTCCGCTCTCAGCACCCCGCCATCCTGCAAGCGAAGATTCTCCAGCCTGCCACTACCAGAACCCGGTTCCGCCCGCGCAATCGTAATCGTTCCCCCACGTTTACGAAACTGTTCCGCCACCGCTTGTATCGATTCCCGTGCCATCAGAATCGCCGCATCCGGTTCATAAACACCAATCCCCACACCCTCCGGCCGCACCACCGGCCAGCGCTTGTGAATCTCTTCCGGCGTCAGCGTCTCAAACGGAACCCCAAGCTTCTTCAACACCTCTCCCTGAGCCACCATCTCCTTGCCGGCCACCGCCGCCATCTGCAATCGCCCAATCGGGTGAAACAGGTTACGCCCAAACTCCTGCTGGCGCTTGCGCCAAAGCCCCATCGCCCGTAATGCCCAAACCGAGTACATCTCCCGAGACCCGTACCCGGCCCGGATCTGCCGCGTCTCATCCCCCGAAGTCGCTCGCGGATTCCCAGGCCCATATGCATCGAGCAACGTAACCTTCGCCCCGGCCTCAGCCAGATGCAATGCCGTCCACGCCCCAAACGCCCCAGCACCAACCACCGCAACCTCCGGTGAGGCCGCGCTACTCTGGGCAAAGCCCGGCATGGCTGCCGTTGCGGCAACCCCTCCAAGAATCGTTCTTCGGGAAGTCATATGTCCGACGATGATAACCCACTTGCGTCTCCCCCCCCCCTCGCCGTCAATAATGCTTTGGCCTCCCAAATGCACACGTTCAATCAAGGATTGTCGAGATCCCATGATTGCTTACCCGATAGCTTCCAACACACTTGGTGATTTCACCCACTTTCCTCAGCATTGGGTGAAATTCCACGCCATACAAACCTGCTTAATGCGTCTTTACTCAAGAGCTCTCCTCCTCGCCATCTTCCTCTCCCCGATCACAGCCCAGATTCCGCCCATCAACTACGCCGCCCTCTTCGAACAACAAGTCGACAAGCGCCTCGAGGTGCCTGACTTCGAGCGCTCCCGATACGCCAGCCTTCTCAGCCAAAGTCTGCTAGCTGCCTCAATCAATCTGGATTCCCAGCAATTCATTCTTCTGGTCGATGCCAGTGACTCTGTTCAGGCCGCCATGCTCTTCCTGATTGCGCCAAATGGCAGCTTCCAGTACATTGGCGCGTCGCCGGTTTCCACCGGCAAGCCCGGCCGGATAGAGTATTTCAAAACACCCCCCGGCGTCTATCTCCATTCCATATCCAATCCGGACTATCGCGCAGAAGGCACTAAAAACGAATTCGGCATTCGCGGCTACGGCGCTAAAGGCATGCGCGTCTATGACTTCGGCTGGCAACCCGCCATCCGCGGCTGGGGCAAGGGCGGGCCGGGCCTCATCCGCTTCCAGGTCCATGCCACCGATCCCGATCAATTGGAGCGCCTGCTCGGCGTTGCTCATTCCAAGGGCTGCGTCAGAATCCCCGCCACTCTAAACACCTTCCTCGACAACTACGGCATCCTCGACGCCGAATACGAATCAGAAGCAAAAGCCGGTCGCACATCGAGAGTCTTGCTCCCCGGCAGAGAACCTTCCCCGCTGGCAGGCAAATATCTGATCGTCATCGACTCAGGCCAACTCAAGCGGCCCGCATGGTCTCCACTCCCCGCTGCCCTGCGCAAAACCAACTAACCCCAATGGAGGGCAAATTGCTGATCCAATAGGCATGAACCCAGGAATCATCGTGATGCTCGGCGACCCCGCACTCCAGCCCCCGTGGCTTGACTCCCTGGTCAGCAGCGCCGGCTATCAATTTAAGCCGGTCGCAAATCTCAACGACTTGCGCGAGTTGACAGACGCCAACATTGTGGCCGTCTTCTTCAACGCAAAATGCCTTGAGTTGCCCTGGAAGGATTCGATTGTGTGGATCCATTCCATCGCACCAGAGGCGCATTGCGTCGTATGCCACGGCTTCCATGAAGAGATCGACTGGCAGTCTCTCTCAAGCTGGGGCGCCTTTCATTCGCTCCCCTTGCCCTTCGATCCTACTGAGGTCCGCCAGGCCATCGGCTTCATTGCTATGGACAAAAAACACATAATGCCCGAGTCTTCAGAGCTCTCCAAATCCGTCAGCGAACTTGGCTAGCCACGCACGCCCGTAGAAACTAGCGCTTCAGCCCCGCCACCCCGGGATACGGCGTCGCATAACCTTTGGCATCGCCCCACAAAATCCGGTTCAACGTATCAGTGGGCACATCGTCCACCTCACTCCAGTTCATCTTGGCCGACTCCTCCGCAGCCCAGCGTTCGCGGCCCTTCAGCGCCTTCAGCGGCGGGTTCAACTCGTCCAGCTTCACCTGCGCCTTCAGATGTGTAAACGGTTTCAGATCCGCCTCCTTCACAAAAACGCTGTTCATCGCCCTTGCCGCTTTCAAAAACTGCGTCTTCGGCTCAATCCGAAACACATCCTGAATCGTCCGCACCAGGCTCGTCTGCGTAAAGAAATTTGAGTTCAAAGACTTCCGTTTGATGTGTGGCCCAATCGCCAGCGCAACCGTCCGGTTCCCTGCCACATGATCCACCCCGTCCTGCGCATCATCCTCAACCACGAGAATCAAAGACTTGCCCCAAATCTTGCTCTTGCTGATCCCTTCCACCATCCGGCCCAGCGCCAGATCGTTATCTGCCACCATCGCCCGCGGCGTCGGTGCTCCCGGGTTCTTACCCACCGTATGATCGCTCGTCATGGTGACGATCGTGAGATTCGGCGTCGTCCCGTCCTTCTCCCATTTCCCCAAACGCTCGAGAAACGCCTCAGCCCGAAGCACATCCGGAATCTTCATCTCGCTCGGCGGAAACCGCTCATCGTAAATACCCTTCAAGGACGGCACGCCGCACTTCGATCCAATCACGTCACGCCAGGTGCCCTTCTGATATTGGTCCCAGTAGTAATTCCACGACGGCAAGTCGCTCTCGTTCACATCCTTCACCAGCCCTGCCTTGGCATCAAAGATTCCCGGCAGCGATAGCGCCCCCAGCAACTGCACCTTCAGCGGCCTCCGCGCACCCTGCCAGAAGAAGCCCTGCGGCGACACAGCCAATCCATCGGCCATATTCCACGCATAGCCACGCGGAGCCGCCTGCAGCGCCCGCTCCACGTGATCGCTCACAAAGCCCATCATCAGCCACTGGTGCCCTTCAAAACTGATCGCCCCCGAGGCGTAGAAGTTATCGAGCAACACAAACTCCTCAGCCAGCGCATGATGATTCGGCGTGATCTCCCGCGGATAAATCGCAAACTCCTTCTTCCCATTGCCCACCGGCATATCGCCAAACACCTGATCATAAGTCCGGTTCTCTTTGATCAGCAGAAACACATGCTCAATCCCCAACCGGTCCAGATCCTTCACTCCACCCTGCGGTGTAAACCTCGGCTCACCGGCCAGCTTCACCTCACGCTGCCCCGCCACGGCCTGCGCCCGGCTTGGTGCAGGTATCGTCAGCAGGCTCCCTTCAAACGCCCGGCTGTTAAACTTCCCCGGCTCCTGCTCTGTGTTGCCCACTCCCTTGATATTCGCCACGCGTAGATCCCCATTGCTATCCAGAGCCAGTGCCGATGGGAACCACCCCGTCGGCAACGCGCCAATCACCTTGCCACCCTCCATCACCGTCACGGCGTTATCGCCCGCGCAAGCTACATACAATCGGCTCCCGTCACCGCTATAGAGCACACCAATCGGCTGCCTGCCCGCCGCAACCGTTGTGGTCTTCCGCGTCTTCGTATCCACCAGCGTCACCGTATCGGAATGCCCGTTGGCCACCGCCACTTCGCCCCCATCCGGCCTCATCGCGAGCCCCGAAGGCGCGCGGTCCACGGCTACATCCTGCCGCTTCCCATCCGCCAGCGACAGTATCGTAAGCGTCCCCGGCAGCACCGATCCGTTGGCGTCCACCGGCACATCCACCCCGCCGCTCGGAGCAGTCGCCGCCCCCGCCGGGATCGTCGATCCCGCCCTGTTGGTCACATAAGCAAACCCGTCCCGCACCACCACACCAAACGGCGCGATCCCCATTGCCCAACGCATCGTCTCCTTCCGCGTAGCCCGGTCAAACGCCACCAGCACATTATCCCGGTGCATCGCCACATAAGCGGTCTTGCCATCAGCAGAGAACGCGATGCCAGTCGGCACCGGATGCCCCGGCAAATTTACCCGGTCCGTCCCGGTCACCTTGCCGTTTGCACCAACGCTAAGCAACAACAGGCTATCGGGTCCAGACCGTGTCGCCTCCGAGGCCCAGATCTCTTTCCCGTCGGGAGAAAAGGCAATGCCCGCATAGGACGTAGTCTTTGACTTCGCTCGGTCAACGATGCTCCCGCTACTCCCATCAAGAATCGCCACTTCGGTACCGCTAAGCACAGCCAGCCAACGCTTACTCGGATCAAACGCCATATCCACCGGCCGACCCTTAAAGAACAGTTGCGTCCCCCACGGCTTCACCAGTTGGTGGTTCACCAGCAAAAAGCTTCCATCCACCTGCCGCCCCAGCAGCGTCGTCGAAATCATCGGAGCTGAAACCGCCCCAAGCGCAGCCACCGCCACCACCAGCAAACCAATCTTGCGAGATGTCATAGCATCACAGCCTATCAAGCTCAAATGACGCTGCGATGTCAAAATTGAAGCGCGTTACACTTCAGCTTCGATTAGCAGTTGTACAAGCCCAAATCAACCGTTGTGGACGAAGCGATGAGTCGATCCCCAAAGCAGAAATCCATTTGCCTACGCGAGGAACAATCCAGTAGCTTTTATGGATCCGAGCGGGCAGCCCGTGTGCCAGCAAAATGGTAGAGCTAATCGCCCATATCGTTCCTGCTAGCTCATCCCATTTTCCGGAGAAGATTAAGCCGAAGTCCTGGCTTCGGCTAGACAATAATGGCTGAAGAGCTTTGTGGAGGTGACCAAATTTTACGCAAAATTGCAGCCGGGATGGTACAGGCCGTCAGCCTCCCGTGCTTCTGTTGCCCGAACGACAGACCTGCTTCAAATCGCCGGGGAGAATGGTTACCTGGACCCGATTGTAGG
>CANGVB010000044.1 GCA_947456995.1 Bryobacteraceae bacterium
GAAGAACAGAACATTGCCAACGATCCATCGAACGTAGCCGACAAGCCACGCAAGAAAACCATGTCCGAAGCCGCTCTCGCCGCCAACCGCGCAAACGCAAAGAAGTCCACCGGCCCCCGCACCGCTGCCGGCAAAGCCCGTTCTGCCTCCAATGCCTTCCAACATGGCCTCTACTCCATGAACAACTACCGGCACCTGGCCATGCACCCAAACCTCGTCGCGGCCACCATCCACAACCTCCTCGAAGAGTACCAGCCCATCACTCCCACCGAGCACATGCTCCTCCAGCAGCTCATCCACTTCCAGCTCCGCTTCCTCCAGACCGAACACATGTGCAACCACTACCTCCTCGAAGGCAAGCACGACGCGCCAGACCGCGCCTACCTCACCGTCCTCCGCGAGCTAGACCGCATCCCCAACCGCATCCTCAAAACCATCAAGGCCCTCAAAGCCCTGATCGCTGAACGTGGCGCAAACAAAGAAATCGAACCCATCGACGACCCACCACCCGTCCCCACCCCGGATGAATATGAGCAACTCAATGGCGAATCCGAAAAACTCAATAACGAACCCATCCAGGCTACCCACCCCACCGGCCCCGAAATCACCCAAAGCATCACAGAATACATCTACAAAGAGTTTTGCCGCCGCATGGAATTATCCGACGAGGAGCTAGCCGCCCAATACCCACCACTGGACGACCTCCGCTAGCCAAAACCAACCCCATCCGTAAGGCTGGGGATTCCACCCCGACCCCGTCCGATTCACGCGGACCAACCCCATCCGTAAGGGTGGGGATTCCAAACGACGCCAACTCAATCCGCCAGGGTGGGGATAGCAACTTCAATGCACAACTCCGCAGAAAACAAGGATCAAAGCCAAAAGGCTAATCTTCAACAACCACCCACAACCCCGCCTGGGACAGTCCAAAACAACGCCAGGCCAGCTCTTTGACATCCTGCTAAGCACACCAGAAAACAACCAGCACCCGAAGTGTGCCCGCAGGCAGCCCGGGAATGCGAAATCCCGGGCCGCCTCCGGCACTACTCCGCTGCTTCCTGAAGCAAATCAAGAAATGCTTTCACCGCCCGGCTCATCTTCGCATTCCTCCGGTGAATAATCCCTAGCGGGCGAATCAGGCTCGGGCTCAACTCCGCAACCCGCAGCTTGCCCTCTTCCACTTCCTTCTCAACCACGGGATGCGGCACAATGCTCACCCCGCTCCCCAGCACCACCGCTTCCTTGATCATCTGGAGATTGTCGAAGTGCATCACCACATCCACTTCAGCGCCATTCTCTTTCAAATACGCGTCAATATCCTTACGGATCGGCAAATCTTCATCAAAGGCAACAAACGAAGTCCCGTCCAGCCGCGCTGGCGTTACCCGCTTCATCCCCGCTAGCAAGTGCCCCGGCGGCATTGCCAGCACCATCCGCTCCTTACGCCACGGCAACGCCATAATCTCGCGATTGGAAACCGGATAGCTCACCAGCCCGATATCAGCCCGCTCTGCCTTTACCGCTTCATAAACCTTCTCCGGCCGCAAATACTCAACCTTCAAATGAGCATCCCGGTACCGCCCCCGAAACTGATCCTCCAACCGGTGCATTTTCGACAGGCCCACTGAATAAATCGAAGCCACCCGCACTTCCCCGCTCGTCGATCGCTTCAGTTCATCCAGCTCCGTATCAAACTCGGTTTTCTTTCGCAATACTTCCCGGCAGAATTCCAGATACGCCTGCCCAGCCGGCGTCACTCGGATCGGCCGCGTGCTCCGGTCCATCAATTCAATCCCGAAACAACGCTCAAGTTCTTGTAAATGCTGGCTCGCCGCGCTCTGGCTTACCTTGTTCAAGACAGCTCCACGGCTCACGCTCCGGCTTTGCGCGATATCCCGAAACAACCGCATATGTTCCAACTGCACGAACAGAAGCATATCATAACCATGCCTAATACTACAAGGAAACAGTTTCAGCTTGCCTAATGCCGAAATTTCTAGCTATACTCAGTGAATCCCGAGGTGTATCTATGACTGATCTCCCAAATTCCGCCATGCTGCGAGGACTCCCTGAAGCTCAGGGCCTCTACGACCCCGCTCGCGAACGCGACGCCTGTGGTCTCGGCTTTGTTGCCAATATCAAAGGCGAAAAATCCCACGACATCATCCAGAAGGGCATCCAGATTCTCATCAATCTGACCCATCGTGGTGCCTGCGGTTGCGACCCCGACACCGGCGACGGCGCCGGCATCCTCATTCAGATCCCGCACAAGTTCTTTGTCCGCGAATGCGCAGACCTCGGCTTCACCCTCCCCAAGTCAGGTGAGTACGGAGTAGGGATGGTCTTCCTCCCGGTCCAGCGCACCCAGCGCCTCCAGTGTGAAGGCATCATCGAACGCATCGTCCGCGAAGAAGGCCTTACCGTCCTCGGCTGGCGCGACACTCCCATCGATTCCAATGCAATCGGCCGCCTCGCCCGCGATTCTCAGCCCTATATCCAGCAGATCTTCATCGGCCGCGCCGCTGACATGACCGAAGATGACCTCGAGCTCCGCCTCTACGCCATCCGCAAAAGGGCTGAAAATGAAATCGCCACCTCCGAAATCCGGGATCGCGACTTCTTCTACTTCCCCTCTCTCTCCTGCCGCACCATCATCTATAAGGGCCTCCTCCTGGCCCCTCAGATCGCCAACTTTTACAAAGAACTCCAGGACCCCGAAGTCGCCAGCGCCCTCTGCCTCGTCCACCAGCGCTTCTCAACCAATACCTTCCCTACCTGGCAACTCGCCCACCCCTTCCGTTACATGTGTCACAACGGCGAAATCAACACCGTTCGTGGCAACGTCAACTGGATGCACGCCCGTCAGGCCGTCCTCGCCAGCGACCGTTTCGGCGATCTCCGCCGCCTCTTCCCCATCGTTACCCCCAACGGTAGCGACTCCTCATCCCTCGACAACGTAATCGAGTTCCTTACCCTCGGCGGCCGCGAACTCCCCCACGTCATGGCAATGCTCATGCCAGAAGCCTGGGATCAGGATTCCGCCATGGATCCGGCCAAAAAGGCCTTCTACGAATACCACGCCTCCCTCATGGAACCCTGGGATGGCCCCGCTGCTGTAGCATTTACTGACGGCCGCCTCATCGGCGCAACCCTCGATCGCAACGGCCTCCGCCCCGCTCGCTACATGGTCACCCATGACGGCCTGCTGATCATGGCCTCCGAAACCGGTGTTCTCCCGGTCAAGCCCGAAGACATCAAAGAAAAAGGCCGCCTCCAGCCCGGCAAGATGCTCCTTGCTGACCTCGGCGCAGGCCGCATCATCCCTGACACGGAAGTCAAGCAGATGCTCTCGAGCAAGCAGCCCTACCGCGAATGGCTCGACAAGCAACAGATCACCCTCGACCGCCTGCCCGCCCCGCCCCGCTGGCACGAAACCGAATTCCACACCATCCTCGAGCGGCAGCGTGCCTTCGGCTACACCGAAGAAGACGTCCGCATGATCATGGTCCCCATGGCCAGCGCCGGCGAAGAACCCATAGGCTCAATGGGCACCGACACTCCGCTCGCTTGCCTCAGCGACAAGCCTCAGCCGCTCTTCAACTACTTCAAGCAGCTCTTCGCCCAGGTCACCAATCCGCCCATCGACCCGATCCGCGAAGAACTCGTCATGTCGCTCACCAGCTACATCGGCACCGAGCGCAACATCCTTGAAGAAACCCCCGAGCACTGCCATACCTTCAAGCTCAAGCATCCGATCCTCACCAACCACTACCTCGAACAACTTCGTCACGTTCGCTGGGGTGAGTTCCTCGCAACCACCATTCCCACTCTCTTCGATGCCGCAGGCTCCGAGCAGGACCTCGAAGAAGCGCTCGACCGCCTCTGCCGCCGCGCTTCGCTCGCCATCCAGAAGGGCTATCGCCTGCTGATCCTGTCAGACCGTGGCGTCGATCAGAACTCAGCGCCCATCCCTTCGCTGCTGGCTCTAACTGCCGTCCACAACCACCTGGTCCGCGAAGGCACACGCTCTCAGGTCGCCCTGATCGTCGAATCCGGCGAACCCCGCGAGATCATGCACTTCGCCCTCTTGATCGGCTACGGTGCCAGCGCAGTCAATCCATACCTCGCAATTGAGACCCTCGAAGACCTCGCACAGAAGGGCCGCCTGCCCGAAGGCGTCACCTTCGAGAAGGCACTCAGCAACTTCAAGAAAGCCATCGGCAAAGGCCTGCTCAAGGTCTTCTCAAAGATGGGCATCTCCACCCTGCAGTCCTACCGTGGCGCCCAGATCTTTGAAGCCATCGGCCTCAGCAAGCCCTTCGTCAAGAAGTACTTCACCGGCACTGCCACCCGAATCGAAGGCGTTGGCCTCGAAGTCATCGCCAAAGAGGCGAAGATGAAGCACGACTTCGCCTTCCGCCCCACCAACTCGTTCTCAACAGATCTCGACGCGGGCGGCAACTACCACTTCCGCGTCCACGGCGAATTCCACTCCGTCAATCCAGACTCGGTATCCAAGCTCCAGCACGCCGTTCGTCAGAACAGCTACTCTACCTTTGAGGACTACGCCAAGTCCATCGACCAGCAGAACAAGCAACTCTGCACCCTCCGCGGCCTGATGGATTTCAAGTTCGCCGCTCAACCCATCTCACTCGATGAGGTCGAGCCCGCCTCTGAGATCGTCAAGCGTTTCGCCACCGGCGCAATGAGCTTTGGCAGCATCTCCAAAGAAGCCCACGAGACTCTCGCCATCGCCATGAACCGCATGGGCGGCCGCTCCAATACAGGAGAAGGCGGCGAAGACTCCGAGCGCTACAAGCCCATGCCGAATGGCGATTCCAAGCGCAGCGCCATCAAGCAGGTCGCCAGCGGCCGCTTCGGTGTCACCACTGAGTATCTGGTGAATGCCGAAGAGCTCCAGATCAAAGTTGCCCAGGGTGCCAAGCCCGGTGAAGGTGGCCAGCTCCCCGGCCACAAGGTGGACGAGAACATCGCTCGCGTCCGCTTCGCCGTCCCCGGCGTCAGCCTCATCTCGCCGCCCCCTCACCACGACATCTACTCCATCGAAGATCTCGCCCAGTTGATCTACGACTTGAAGAACGTCAACCCCGAAGCCCGCATCTCCGTCAAGCTCGTCAGTGAAGTCGGTGTAGGTACAGTTGCCGCAGGCGTGGCCAAAGCCCACGCCGACGTCATCCTGATTTCAGGCGACACCGGCGGCACCGGCGCAAGCCCCCTCACCAGCCTCAAGCACGCTGGCTCCCCCTGGGAACTCGGCCTCGCCGAAACCCAGCAAACCCTGGTCATGAATGATCTTCGCAGCCGCGTCCGAATCCAGGTCGACGGCAAAATGCAGACCGGCCGCGACGTTGCCATCGGCGCTCTCCTCGGCGCTGAAGAGTTCGGCTTCTCTACCGCTCCCCTCATCGCCATGGGCTGCATCATGATGCGCAAGTGTCACCTCAACACCTGCCCTGTAGGTATCGCCACTCAGAACCCTGAGCTGCGCAAGAAGTTTGAAGGCACCCCTGAGAACGTCATCAACTTCTTCTTCTTCATCGCAGAGCAACTCCGTGGCATCATGGCCAAACTCGGCCTCCGCACCATTCAGGAAATGGTCGGCCGCACAGATCTCCTGGAGACCCGCAAGGCCATCACCCACTGGAAGGGCAAGACCCTCAGCTTCGCCAACCTCTTCTACAATCCGCCCGTGCCGCAGCGCGTCTCACGCTTCTGCACCACCTCGCAGGATCATGGCCTGGTCGAAGCCCTCGACTACAAACTGATCTCGCACGCCAAAGAAGCCATCGAACACGGCACAAAGGTCGACTTCAAACTTCCAATCCGTAACGTCCATCGCACCGTCGGCGCAATGCTGTCTGGCGAGATCGCCAAGCGTTACGGCAATGAAGGTCTCCCCCACGACACCATCAACTTCGAGTTCACCGGCAGCGCCGGCCAGAGCTTCGGCGCCTTCCTCTCAAAGGGTGTCACCATGCGCCTCGAAGGAGACTCTAACGACTATACCGGCAAGGGTCTCTCCGGCGGACGCATCATCGTCTACCCGCCGAAGAAGTCGAGCTTCCAGCCCGACGAGAACATCATCATCGGCAACACCGCTCTATACGGTGCCACCAGCGGCGAGTCCTTCTTTAATGGCCGCGCCGGCGAACGCTTCTGCGTACGCAACTCCGGGGCCACCGCCGTAGTAGAAGGCGTCGGCGATCATGGCTGCGAATACATGACCAAGGGCCTTGTCCTCTGTCTCGGCTCTACCGGACGCAACTTCGGTGCCGGTATGTCCGGCGGCATCGCTTACGTCCTCGATGAAACCGGCGAATTCCAGACCAACCTCTGCAATCGCTCGAGCGTCGATCTCGACCCCGTCGAATCCGCCGAAGACATCAATACCCTTAAGCAACTGCTGGAGCGCCATTGGCAGTACACCTCCAGCCCCAAAGCTCGCTGGGTACTCGACGAGTTCGGCAAGTTCCTGCCCAAATTCGTCAAGGTCTTCCCGCACGAATTCAAGCGTGTCCTGGGCGTTGCCCGCACTCCAATTTCAACCCCCCAACCAGCCAAGTCCGCCAAGCGTGAGGTGATCCATGGGTAAGCACACCGGCTTTCTCGAAATCGGGCGCGAAGTCGCCAAAAAGCGTCCTGTCATCGAACGGGTCAATGATTGGTTCGAGGTCTATCAGGACTTTCCGGCCGCCAAAGTTTCAGAGCAAGGTGCCCGCTGCATGGATTGTGGCGTACCCTTCTGCCACACCGGCTGCCCTCTCCACAATCTCATTCCAGACTGGAATGACCTTGTCTATCAGAACCGCTGGCAGGAGGCCATCCGCCAGCTCCACGCCACCAACAACTTCCCCGAGTTCACCGGCCGCCTCTGCCCTGCCCCCTGCGAATCCGCCTGCGTGCTCGGCATCAACGCCCCGCCCGTCTCGATCAAACAGGTGGAAAAATCTATCATCGACCGCGCCTTCGCCGAAGGCTGGATCGTCCCGGAACTCCCCACCCTGCGCACCGGAAAGAAGATCGCCGTCATCGGCTCCGGCCCCGCTGGCCTTGCCGCTGCGCAGCAGCTCAATCGCGCTGGCCACACCGTTACAGTGATCGAACGTGAGAATCGCCTCGGTGGTCTTCTTCGTTACGGCATCCCCGACTTCAAGATGGAGAAGCATCACATCGACCGCCGCATCGAGCAGCTCGAAGCAGAAGGCATCCTCTTCAAGCTCAACACCAACATCGGCACCGACGTTGAATTCAGCGATCTCCGCAAACAATTCGACGCCATCCTCCTGGCCATCGGAGCAGAACAGCATCGCGATGTGAACGTCCCCGGCCGCCACCTCAAGGGCATCCACTACGCAATGGAATACCTGCCCCAGTCTAATCGCGCCGTAGCCGGCGACACCGTCGAAGGCCAGATCATGGCCACCGGCAAACACGTCATCATCATCGGCGGCGGTGACACCGGAGCCGACTGCCTCGGCACTGCCACCCGTCAGGGAGCCAAGTCCATCCATCAGTTCATGATTCACCAGCGCCCACCCGATGAGCTCGCTGAACCCACCCCCTGGCCCCTCTGGCCGGTCATGTATCGCGAAGAACCGGCTCACGAAGAGAACGGTCAGCGTGAGTTTGCCGTAGCCACCACCTCTTTCAGCGGCGACGAAGATGGCAACGTAAAGAAGCTCCACGGAGTCCGCGTCGGCCCCTCGCCCCGCTTTGAGCCAGTGCCTGAAAGCGAGTTCGCCTACGACGCAGATCTCGTCCTGATTGCCATCGGCTTCGCCGGTGTCCATCGCCAGGGCCTGATCGAAAAGACCGGTGCCCGCCTCGACGCACGAGGCAGCATCGTCACCGACGAAAACTATAAAACCAGCCTCGATGGAGTCTATGCAGCAGGCGACGCCCGCCGTGGCGCTTCCCTCATTGTTTGGGCCATCGCCGAGGGCCGCCGCGCCGCCCGGTCGATCGATGAGTACCTCATGGGCTCAAGCCAGTTGCCAAACTAGTAAACTAAAAGGTAGAGATGGCACTGATTACCCAAATTCTGAACAACGCGGCCGCTGTCGCCAAAGGCATGGGCATCACCTTCGTGGAGATGCTCCAGCCAACCGTAACGGAAGCCTATCCGGAAGGTCCTGCTGTATTTGAAGAACGCTTCCGCGGCGTACACGTCCTGCAGCGTGACGAGAATGGCCTCGAGAAGTGCGTCGGCTGCTTCCTCTGTGCTGCCGCCTGCCCATCCAACTGCATCTACATCGAAGCTGCAGAGAACACGGCAGAAGGCCGCATCTCTGGTGGTGAACGCTACGCCAGCGTCTACAACATCGACTACTCTCGCTGCATCTTCTGCGGCTACTGTGTCGAGGCCTGCCCCACAGACGCCATCACACACGGCCACGACTTCGAGATCGCCAGCTACAACACCTCAACTCTGGTCTACCGTAAAGAGCAGATGCTGACCCAGTTACCGACGGACTTCAAGCCGCTCATCGTAGAAGAACAAAGCTCCAGCAACGGTCACTAATGCGCTCCGATGCGTTCGTCGATGCTGCCCGCTGCAAGGACTTTACCCTCGAATGGCTGGACACCAACGGCATCGGTGGCTACGCCATGGGTACCGTCGCTGGCCTACGAACTCGTCGCTACCATAGCCTGTTAAATTCAGGCAAACCAACCCACGTCTGGCTCAGCAGCCTCGAAGACCGCCTCCACCTCGACGGCCAAACCCACGAGCTGGCTACCCACCAGTACCCGGGCACTGTTGCCCCCAGGGGCTACCAGCTCCTGAGCGAGTTCCGCCTCGCCCCTTACCCAAGCTGGCTCTATCGCATCGGCGAAGCTACCCTCATCAAAGAGGTCATGCTGATCGACGGCGAGCCCAGCGTCCTCGTCCGCTACTGCTGCTCCGAGAACGCCACCCTCGACCTCCCTCCCTTCCTGGCAGGCCGGCCCCAGCGCCCGCTCCAATTCGCCAGCCCCCATAACGAGTGGGCCGTTGAAGGGAACCTAAAGCTCAGCCGCCCCGGAGCGACTTTATACATCCACAGTGACGCTACCCGCTTCGAACACAAGCCCGACTGGTACCGCCGCTTCCAATATCAGGTAGACCGCGACCGGGGCCTCGACTTCGAAGAAGACCTCTGGACACCCGGCCTCCTCCACTTCAATCTCCGCGCCGACACCTGGGTCTATTTCGTCTGCAGCCTCGACCAGGACCCCGGCCCCCTCGACCCTCTCAAGCTCCTCAAGGCCATCGAAGCAAAAGAACACCGCTTCCCTACCCCGCATAACCTTGAAGACCGGCTCTCCAACGGAGCCGAGCACTTCATCTTCAACAACAGCGTCATCGCCGGCTACCCCTGGTTTACCGACTGGGGCCGCGACACCTTCATCTCCCTGCCAGGGCTCTTTCTCGCCCGCAACAAGCTCGATGCCGCCGGCCGTACCATCGACAACTTCCTGGCCCAGCGCCGCGACGGACTGATCCCCAACCGCATCACCGACGACGGCTCAACCCCGGAATACAACTCCGTCGACGCGACGCTCTGGCTCTACATCGCCGTCTGGCAATGGCTCGAATGCGGGGGCAACCGGCTACTCTTCCAGGACCGTTTCTACAGCCCCATGGTCGAGATGCTCACGATCATGGCCCGCGGCACACACTACGGCATCTATTGCGACCAGGCCGATGGCCTACTGAACGCAGGCACACCAGAAACCCAGATCACCTGGATGGATGCCCGCTGCAACGGCATCGCCATCACCCCGCGCTCAGGCAAGCCAGTTGAGATCAACGCCCTCTGGTACAACGCCCTGCGATTGATGAGCGAGTGGGCTCGCGAGCGTGGAGACTTCGCAGCTGAGTCCCAATTCGGCAGCATGGCCAATCAGGCAATCTCAGGCTTCACCAACTCTTTCTGGAACCCGGACAAGTCCTGCCTCTACGACGTCATCGGCGACAGCCAGATCCGCCCTAACCAGCTCTTTGCCCTCTCGCTGCCCTATCCGCTCGTGATCCGCACTAAGGGCGAGCTCATCCTGGACACAGTCGAACGAACGCTCCTGACACCAATGGGCCTCCGAACCCTTGCTCCCACCGAAGCAAGCTATAGGCCCCGATTTGAAGGTGGCCCCTTTGAGCGCGACTCGGCCTACCATCAAGGAACAGTATGGCCCTGGCTATTCGGGCCTTATGCCCGGGCTTGTCTGAAGATCCGGCCCAATCTTGAAGCCGAGAAAACAAGGCTCAAGCAGCTCCTCACTACCTTTGCCACCAGAGAGTTGGACACCGGTTGCCTGGGCCAATTGGCCGAAGTTTATGATGCCGATCCGCCCCAGCGCGAAGGCGGCACACCCGCCCAGGCATGGAGCGTTGCAGAAATACTCTGGCTACTCAGGCAAGAACTGGCATCCTAGTAAAAGTGTCCCGCGCCCTAATCCTCGTATACGCAACGATCTTCCTTGATGTCCTCGGGCTTGGTGTCCTCATCCCGGTGCTTCCTTACTACGCCCAGCAATACCGTACCGATGCCATGACCGTCGGTTTTCTCAGCGCCGCCTTCTCAATCGCACAGTTCATTGCCAGCCCCTTCCTCGGGGCTCTCAGCGATCGCATCGGCCGCCGCCCTGTCATCCTCTGCAACATCCTCGGATCCTCCTTCGCCTACTTCCTCTTCGGTTGGGCCAACACGCTGTGGCTGCTCATGCTAGCCAGGGTTCTCGAAGGCATCACCGGCGGAAGTATCTCTACAGCTCAGGCTTATATCGCCGACGTCACTCCGCCCGAAGACCGCATGAAGCGCTTCGGCCTGATCGGCGCAGTCTTCGGCCTCGGCTTTGTCATCGGCCCTGCCTTCGGCGGATTCTTGAGCACATACAGCCTGGCAGCCCCAGCTTACGCGGCCGGCACGCTTTGCCTACTAGCGGCAATCTTTGGCTACTTCATGCTCCCCGAGAGCCTGCCACTCGATAAGCGCAACACCACAAAGCTGCAACTCTCCGATGCCAACCCTTTCATGAAGATCTTCCAGGCCCTCTCCCGCGATTCGATCCGCGCCATCCTCATCGCCATCTTCGTCGTCAATGTCGCCTTCAGCGCCCTGCAATCGAACTTCGCCCTCTTCACTCTGAAGCGCTTCCAGATGGGCCCGCAAGACAACGCCTGGATCTTCGTCTACATCGGCTGCCTCAGCATCTTCATGCAAGGCGTTGTCGTCCGGAGGATGCCAAAGACACTGAACCCAGTCACCACCTGCATCACCGGCTTGACTGCGATGTCGATCGGCTTTCTCGGCATCAGCCTCTCGCAAGCGTCTTGGCACCTCTATCCTGCCATCGCCATCATGGCCTTCGGTAACGGTATCGCCGCCCCCATGCTCACAGGCCTGATCTCTCGCCGGGTTGGCGAGCGCGAACAAGGAACCGTGCTCGGTTCCTCGCAAGCCATCCTCAGCTCTACCCGCATCGTTGGGCCACTCTTTGCCGGCTTCGTCTTCGACGCACTCGGCAGCGGCGCACCCTACTGGACCGGCGCTATTCTTGCCCTCGCCGGCGCGGCGATCGTCGCCCGCACGCCGCAGCAAGCATAATGGCTGTATGTTCCGGCGTCAATTTCTGGCAAGCTTCGCTACTCCGCTCCTGGCAGCTCCTCGTTTCACCACAGACCCTTTCACTCAGGGCATCGCATCAGGCGATCCGTTACCGGATGGTATTGTCCTCTGGACAAGGCTCGCATCTCCGCAACTGACAGACAGCCTTGAGGTGGAATGGATTCTTGCCGAAGACGAAGGCCTTAAGAAGATCGGCAAGCGAGGCAAAGAAGTCGCAACACCCCAGTTCGCCCACGCCGTGCATGCTGATGTCAGAGGCCTCAAACCTGCACGCTGGTATTGGTATCAGTTCCGTTGCGGTGGAGTCGAGTCCCGCATTGGAAGAACCCGCACAGCACCAGCTCCCAACAGTCAGGATCCCCTTCGCTTCGCCTTTGCCAGTTGTCAGAACTACGAGCAAGGTTACTTCACCGCCTACGAACACATGGCTAAAGAAGACCTGCATCTGGTTGTCCATCTCGGCGACTACATCTACGAAGGCGGGCCCTCGGCCAATCGTCCACGCAAGC
>CANGVB010000045.1 GCA_947456995.1 Bryobacteraceae bacterium
CACCGGGAGGAGGCCATCGCCGCATTTGATGCCTGGCGCAATGACCATGGAAAGATTCGCTATTGATTCGAATGCGCCGCGGCTGGTGGCGCATGTATTTTACGGTGGGGCCCATTTGTTTCAGCCGGGGCTCTTTGCCAAGATGGGGGCGCGTGCGCTGGCTCATCCAGTAGCCGAACGCGTAACCGAGAAGGTGCGCGAAAAATTACGGCGCGAACCGATCGAGGATTTCCGCATCGACTTTGAGGACGGGTTTGGGTTTCGGTCTGAAGCAGAAGAATTGGAAGCGGCAACCAAAGCGGGCATTGAATTTGCACGCATGTCGATTGCGGGAGACCTGCCTGCGCGGATTGGCATACGGCATAAATCCGACTGCCGCTTGGCCAGACAGACGCTGGATACTGTTCTGAAATATGCAACTGGTGCCGCACTCCCCAAACATCTGATCGTCACCCAGCCGAAGATTGCCAAAGTGGAAGAAGCCAAGCGCTGGCGCGAGATGCTGGAGGAAGCTGAGATTCGATTCCGCCTGCCTGGCATGACCTTGCGGCACGAAATTCTGGTGGAGCATCCTAATGCGGTGCGCTGTCTCGGCGAAATTGTGAAGGCCTGTGAGAATCGTCTCGATGCAGCGCATTTTGGTTGTTACGACTATTTGAGTGCGATGCAGGTACCGGCACCGGCCCAGGCTCTCGATCACCCCTATGCAACGCTCGCCCGCTGGACCATGCAGCAGGTGATGCTGCCGCTGGGTGTGGCGGTGAGCGATGGCGTGTATTCGCAGCTCCCTACCGGTGAAGATGCAGCGTTGCGCCTGGCGGCTTTTGAAGGCCACAAACAGCAGGTGCTGCGGGCGATCGGGGAAGGCATCTTTTGCGGATGGGATGTACACCCGGGCCAGCTCTTGAGCCGCTACGCCGCGCTCTATGAGTTTTTCGAGAAGCATCTGCCCGATGTAAGGCGTCGCTACCAGGCTTTTCTGGAAGCGCAAACCAAAGCGACACTCGCGGGCACACAGTTTGACGATGCGGCTACAGTTGAAGGATTAATGGTTTTCTTGCGTCGCGGCATCAGTTGCGGAGCATTTACTGAAAAGGATATTGCATGAAATTTTTAGCGTTTTTTCTATTGGCAACGATGGGGCTCATTGCAGCAAAGAAACAAGAAGTAAAAGTTGTTGTCGTGACGATGTTCGAGCGGGGCGAGGACACCGGTGACGCTCCCGGTGAATTCCAGCTCTGGGTAGAGCGGGAGAAGCTTACGCAGGTGATTCCCTTTCCGCAGGGCAACAGGGCCTTGCGTAGCGATGGCAAAGGTCTGATCGCCATGGTAACCGGAGTTGGCACGGCCAAGGCGGCTGCCAGTGTTATGGCTCTCGGTATGGATCCGCGCTTTGATTTAACCAAAGCCTACTGGCTGGTGGCCGGCATCGCCGGTGTAGACCCGGCCGATGCAACGCTGGGCAGCGCAGCCTGGGCTACCTATGTTGTGGATGGAGATTTGGCGCACGAGATCGACGCCCGCGAGATTCCGAAAGACTGGAAGACCGGCTTTGTTCCGCTGCGTAAGGCAGTGCCCTATGAGCAGCCGGTGCGAGAACAAAACGAAGGCGAGATGTACAAGCTGAATGAGCCGCTGGTGAATTGGGCTTTCGGCCTGACCAAGGCACTGGATCTGGGCGATACGCCTTCACTCAAGGAGCGAAGGGCCCAGATGACTGGGTTCCCCAACGCGCAACGGCCACCCTTTGTTTTGAAGGGTGACACGCTGCAATCTTCTACTTTCTGGCATGGAAAGTTACTGAATGAATGGGCGAACGATTGGGTTTCTTATCACACCAAGAAGAGCGGTAATTATGTAACTACTGCCATGGAAGATACCGGGACGCTCCAATCGCTACATTTTCTGGCTAAAGCCGGCAAGGTGGATGTGAACCGCGTGCTGGTGTTGCGCACGGCTAGCAATTTCGATAGTCAGCGGCCTCAGATTACGGCAGCCGAAAGCCTGGCAGAGAACAAAGCTGGTGGCTATGCCGGATTCATTCCGTCGGTAGAGAGCGCCTGGAAGGTGGGCTCGACAGTGGTGCACGAGTTGATCACCAACTGGAAAACCTACCGCGAGACGATGCCCAAGTAATTGTACGAAAGCGATAGACTGAAACTTATGTTGAAGCGCAGAACACTTCTTGTAGCACCTGGACTTAGTTTTCTGTCAGGCTGTAACAGCACACCCAAACTCAAGATTGGGGCGAAAGATAATGTTGAAAGCAATCTACTCTCCGAGATCGTAAGCCAGCTGCTTGAGAAGAAGCTGCAGGCCAGACTGGAACGTAGATTCGGCATTCCGGGATCCACAGTGGTTTATCAGTCTCTCCAGGGCGGGGACATGGATATTTATCCAGAGTACTCGCGCATGGCCTTTAAGGTCTTGTTGAAGCTGGTTGAACAACTCGATGACTCGTTGATGCTCGATGTTTTGCAGAAGGGCTTTCAGGCCAAGGCCCAGGCCAACTGCACACCCTTTCTCGGCTTTGAGAATACATATACAGCAGTGATTCGAGCAGACGACTTCAACTTCGCAAACCTTACGAATTTGAGTCAGGCGGCCGAAAGCAAGACCGGCTGGAGACTGGGCTGTACGAGTGACTTTGCGCAAAGCATTGAAGGCTACAACGAGCTTAAATTTCGTTACAAGCTTCAGGAGAGCGCAGGGACAAGACTTGAGCCGATCAACCAGCTTTACTTTGGATTGCGTGAGAAGCGGATCGACATCCTGATCACGGGGTCAACAGACCCTCGACTCACAGACCCTCGCTACCGTGTTCTCGACGATGATCTGAAGGTCTTTAGTCCGAATCGCTGCATGCTCGTCTATAGCCAGGCGGCTGTACTCAAATACCCTTCGATTTTGCCTGTAATCACCTCTCTGAGCGGAAAGTTCGACCAGGCAGCAATGCAGGGCCTGAACCGCGAAGTTGAGATCAACAAGCGAGGCTTTGCTGAAGTAGCGGCAGAGTGGTTGACCAAATCAGGACTGGTTTAGAGTTTCCGTTCCCTGCGATTCAGGGGGAGAACTGATTCATCCGTGAACGAAATCCTTAGTGAGCTGGAGCCGGATGCCAGGGTGCTTGACCTGGGGAGCCGAAGCGGGAGTTTCCCTGCTACAGCAACTCAGGCCAGAGTAGTGCGGTTTGATCTCGACTTTGGCCCTGATCGAGGCTTTGTGCAGGGTGACGCGCGCTCGATGCCATTTCGAGACTGCTGTTTTGATGCAGTCATCGCCAATCACAGCCTGGAACACATCGAGGGGCTGAAGCCCTGCCTTGGAGAGATTCGTCGCGTTCTCAAAGGCAACGGGCGGCTCTATGTCGCAGTGCCAGATGCGTCCACTTTCTCAGACCAGCTTTACCGCTGGCTGGCTCACGGCGGCGGTCATGTAAACGCCATTGTCGACTCGCATCAATTTGCAGATTGGCTGGAAGCTGAAACAGGATTAAAGGTATCTGCAATACGTTTGCTGCACACGAGCTTGGCTTTTGCGAACGCGCACGGCCCCGTGAGGTGGTCGCGGCGGGTGTGGCTGATTGGTGGCGGGCATGAATGGTTGCTTCGATCGGCCAGCTATTGGGCGCGGCGCTGCGATGCAAGGCTCGGCACCCGTTGGAGCGTTTATGGATGGGCCTTTTATCTGGGTGATCTGCCGGACATAGACGAAGTACCGGCAACCAACGTCTGCGTCAGATGCGGTGCTGCGCATGTTTCTGAGTGGCTGAAGGCGATTGGCGCGGTAAAGGCAGGCTGGCCCTGGCGCAGCTACCGATGCCCTGAGTGCCGGACTGAGAACGCCTTCACCGACGACGCCCCCAGGCCGACTTAGCTTGTCAGGTTAGTGTGCAGCAGATGGCTTGGCAGGCTTGTGATCGTCTTTTGCGTGATCGTCCTTTTTGGCCTCGCCGTGGCCAGCATCTTTCTTTTCGCCCTTGTCGCCGTGTCCGCCGCCATGGGCATCTTTCTTGCCATGTGCGTCCTTGGGATCTTCTTCGTCGTCGGCCGGGTCATAGGCCGGTTGCTGGTACTGCACGATGATCGAGATACGCCGATTTTTGGCTGCGGCCGGGTCTTTCACATCCATCAGGCGTTGATCGGCAAAGCCGCGAACCTGCTTGACCTGGTCTGGCCTGAGGCCACTGCTATTCATCACGCGCCGCGCAGAGTTGGCACGATCGGTTGAGAGTTCCCAGTTGGAATAGTCGCCATCTTTCGAAAATGGTTTGGAATCGGTGTGACCTTCGATGGCAATGCTGTTGGGCAGTTTCGCTAACTCCGCGCTCATCTTTTCGATAATCGCTTTGCCAAACTCGCTCGGGCTTGAGCTGCCCGACTCAAAGAACATGCCTTTTTCTTTTTCGAGCAACTCGATCCTGAGGCCTTCACCGGTCACCGTCATCGTGACGTGGTCTTTGATCTGTTTGAAGTCGGGCATCTGCTTCATGGCAGACTGGATCTTTTCTTTCAAACCTTCCATGTCGTCTTTGGAAAGAGTGATCTGCTCACCTTCCCCAGCCATGCCGGTTCCAGACTGTTTCTTGAACCCGGCAGGATCTCGGAAGTAGCCGCTGACGGCGCTTTTGACTTTTTCAGACGAGCCCATCAGCCACATCACCATGAAGAAGGCCATCATCGCGGTGACGAAGTCGGCATAGGCTACCTTCCAGGCGCCCCCATGGTGGCCATGACCATGAACCTTCTTCTTGATGAGATATATCGGTTGTTCTTTAGCTGGATCGGCCATGGGCTATTTGCCTCCCCCGCCCTTGACCTTTTGCTCCATATCCTTGAAGCTGGGGCGGACGTGAGGGGGGATAGATCTCCGTGCCATCTCAACAGCGAGAATCGGCGCGGCACCTTTCATGAAGGCACCCACTCCAGCGCGCAACACGTGCATGTATTCGATTTCGCCATCGTTGATTTTCTGCATGTTGCTACCCAGCGGGCCGAAGATTCCGTAGCAGAACAAAATGCCGAGGAAGGTTCCCACAAGAGCAGCCGCGACGTGTTCGCCAATTTCTTCAGGCGGGCCGCCAAGGGCACCCATCGTAACCACAACGCCTAGAACGGCCGCGACAATACCCATGCCGGGAAGCGCGTCGGCCATTTCTTTCAATGCCGCAACGGGTTGTTCGAGTTCGTGTTTCATGATGTCGATATCGGCTTCCATCGATTGCTCAATTTCAAAGTGGCCAATGCCACCGGCAATCGAGGTGCGAAGCGTGTCGCAGACGAAATCGAGAGCATGGTGATTGGACATGAAAACCTTGTGCTGCGAGAACAACTGGCTCTGTTTGGGGTTTTCGATATCGGTTTCGAGCTTCTGAAGGCCATTCTTGCGGCCATAGTTGAAAACGTCGGCAAGCGCCTTCAGGGTGTCCAGATAAACGTTTTTGTTGTAAGGGCTACCCTTGAGAATTCCGAGCATTCCTTTGACGAGCGCCATGATGTTGGAGATCGGATTGGCAACGAGCATACTGCCAAATGCCGCGCCAAAGATGACAACCAGCTCAGCAGGTTGCCAGAGAACGGGAAACTTCCCATGAGACATCGCGTAGCCGCCACCGACTGCGCCAATTACGAGAACAATACCTATGATTGAGAACATCGCTGTGTGTTCTTATCGGCGAGAGAGGGCGGTCTTAGAGAAAAGGTTTTTTTGAGGCTGGCAGAAGGTCAATTGGGCCGGGCGGCGCCATCGTTGAAGTAGAAGTTTTCGCCGAGATAGACTCGCTTTACTTCCGGATCGCGGCCGAGCGATTCCGGGCTGCCGGCCCGGAAGATCTTACCGTTATTGATGATGTAGGCGCGATCGGTGACTGCCAGGGTTTCACGCACATTGTGATCGGTCATCAAAATACCGATACCCTGGCGCTTGAGGTCTGAGATGATGCGCTGGAGCTCGAGCACCTGAATCGGGTCGATGCCGGAGAAGGGTTCGTCGAGAAGCAGAAAACTGGGCTCGATCACAAGGCTGCGCGCGATCTCGACACGCCGCCGTTCTCCACCGCTCAGCATATAGCCTTTGTTCTTTGCCACCTTTTCGAGTCCAAGCTGCTCAACCAACCGGTGCATTCGCTCGCGGCGCTGACGCCCGTCAATCGGCAGAGTCTCGAGAATTGCCATCAGGTTCTCTTCAACGCTCAGCTTTCTGAAAACGCTGGCTTCCTGAGGCAGGTAGCTGATGCCACGCCGGGCACGCTGGTACATGGCCAGGTCGGTGACATCTTCGTTATCGAGCATGATGCGGCCGCTGTCTGGCGTGACAAGGCCAACAATCATATAGAACGATGTAGTCTTGCCTGCGCCATTGGGGCCAAGCAAGCCCACCACTTCACCTTGTTCCACTGACACCGACACCCCGTCGACGACACGCCGGCCACCGTAGGCTTTGATCAGTTCAGTTGTTTTCAGAGTGCGCAAGAAGGTATTTGGCCTGTCGATTCCAGCTTAGCGCTTTCGCTGCAAGGTGCTGAGCGCGGGCTTTTGTTCCTGGCCATCGACGATGATTTTGTCGTTGTTGGCAAACCAGGTGAGTTGCTTGCCGGTAGTGCGTCGCTGCTCCACCCCTTTCACCAAATCCACCATTTCCGGCTTGCCGCCTTCGAGCACCAGCTTGCTGTCGGCTGTGTAGAATTCGCCTGTTTCCCCATTCCCCTTGCGTACTCGCTGAGCACCTGTTTCGACAATTCTCACAGCACCGTAGGCAAATGCTTTTTCAATCCCGCCCGAGGGCTGCTCATTGAAGCGTTCACTATCGTCTTCATCGAGATAGGCTCGCAATTGATTGGATTGCACCTCAAGGCCCGGCCGGCTCATGATCACATTGCTTCGATATTCCACCACCCGGTCTTTATCGGAATAGAACATTTCCGTAGCTTTGACGTTGGTAAGAATGGCGCCTGTCTTGCGTGCCTGAGCGGACTTTTCGTCCACCATCTGATGGATGATGCCCCCAAAGGCGCGCAATTGTCCGGCCTTGCGTTCAATGTCGATTCGCGGGGCACGAAGGCGATTCTCGCCCTGCCACATCACTGCATTGCCCTCGTAGCGAATTTTGCTGTTCGAGTCCCGGGTCTCCATGCGGTCGGCCGTGGCCTGTGTCACCTCATCGCTCTTGCCAGTCTTTGCGTTCTTCTCGGCTTCGCGCGTACTCCGCACATTGCCGGTTGCGACAAATTCGCTTGTTTTCTGGTTTAGGACAATCTCGTTGGCGTCGGTGGAGCCAGTGGGGTCCCAGACACGGGCATTTTGGGTGAGAGTGATTCGATTGGCGGCACTCTCCTGGACGGCGCGATTTGCCTTCGCCCGCTGCTCCCCTTCCTGGTAGCGAAAATCGTTCCACTGTTCGAGCCGCTGCATTTCCCCTGTTTTGGGATCGAAGCGAGCCTCAAGATCCTTGCTCCAGGTGAGCATGGGTTGCGATCCCTTCTTCGCATTGGCTTCAGGCTCTGTCCTGGTAGCCACGTTTACGCTGCGAAAGGATTCCATCAGATTGTTGGCCGCGTATTGAATCGTCATGCGCTCGCCTTCCAGATGACGCTTGCGCTGCGTAGGGCGGTTGGGGAGGAAGTCGAGAGTGCCAGGGGCGTGCACTTGAACTATCTCCATATCCTGGCCGTTCTTACGCATTTTCATCTCGATGCTCTCGCTGCGCAGAAGCTTGGTTTCTGCCATCGATCCTCCAGCCTTCACAGCCGGAATCGATTCAATGCTCGCCTTGCCGTTGGCCAGCGCCTTATCCAGCAAGGACTCTTTTTCTCCCGTAATAAAGAAAAGGTCCATACGCCGGGCAGCAGCGCGGGTCTTTCCGTTGTCTCCGGTGGTGTTGAGTTTTGCATCGTCTTCAGCAATCACTTTTTCTACCTGACCGCGTGCGTTGAAGTCGACATTCAGCGTTTTTGCCGCATAGTCCACCTGGCGCTTGGGTGCGCGGTCGAGGCCTTTGGCATCGATTGCCATCACATGCCGGATCACGCCTTTTTCCAGATTCACTTCGCTGTTGGCCGCGTCGAGCGAGAAATCTTCTTTGCGCATCTTCGACCACGGAGACAAATAAACCTTTGATTCCAGCTCCTTGTAGCGCACCTCTTCGCTTTCCACTTCGATTGGCTTCGCCTTAGCGTCCTTCGGCTGCCATTTGAGGAAAGAGGCATGCATCAGGTGCAACTCATGCGCCTGGGGATCGTATTCTGCGCCGGTGGCGTGGCCGGTGCCCGTTCCACCTTCCTGCTCGAAATTGAACTCCACCCGGCCCTGGCTAATCATCTTGCCAGTTTTGATTTCGAGACTCGCGCCCTGAGCCTTAATTGCCAGGATCTTGCCGGTTGGAGCACCGTCGGGGGAAACGGCCATTTGTACTTCTACTTCACTTTCACTGCTCAGTCGACTTTCGGTGGGGTAGAAGTTCCCCTTGGCCGCCTTCACCAGATCAAAGCTCTTGCCATCAGGGTGAAAAAGCCGGAGTTCCATCTGGTCGAGCTCCATATAGCCAGGATCCTTTACCTCTCGGTAGTCTTTGGCCCGCAGCTCGGCAACCGTGCGGGTGCCTTCTGAGGTTCGGTAGACAAAACCCTCAGCTTTGGAATTGAGAGTGCTTGGCAGGGGGGTAGGAGGGGCGGCTGTGTTTCGTTTTTGAACGGCAAGCTGCTGCTGGTAGCTATACCAGACCAGGCCGGCGATCCCAAGGATGACGGCAAACAGGAAGTAAGGTGCTGCTCGGCGCATAGCCCAATCTCAGCTTAACAGGTCTCGTAGCCGGGGCCGAAAAGCCGTTCACAGAAGAAGAAAATATTTTTTCCACAGCTTTTTCAACAGGTTACAGCGATTTTGCCATGCAGGCACTCAGAGTGGAATGTCGCATTCGTTCAACTGGTCTTGCTGACCTTGTGTCAGGCAACAGGCAATTAAATCAAGAGGTTAGAAGATCATGGAACCAGTTATCATCATCATTCCGTTTCTGTTCTAAGCAAGTTGGATGCAAGCCCTCGCCATCAGTCTGTGATTTTGTTGTGGAAAACTCAGGACGATCTCTTGGCTAGGGTAAAAGTCTGATATATTCCTAGAAGTACCGCGTCCCGGTACTTCTAGGACTAAGTAGGATACTTCAGGTGGCGCTACTGTTTCACTGCATCATCATATTCGTGCTGACCCTCAGCAGTTGCAAATCAATTGGAACAGCGACTGTGCAGGAAGCACCTGCAAAGCCAGTCGAAAGCTCCGAAAAACTGAACACTATCCGAAAGCAAGCTTACCAGTTGGTTGTAAAGCAAGACTTTGAGGGCGCGATTGAGAAATACAAGGCTGCGCGAGAGTTGGCATCGAAGGAAAACAATCCCAAAATGTCAGTGCAGTTTCTGATTAACGTCGCTGGCTGCTATCAATCCATTTCGGCTTACCAGGAAGCCATGAAGTATTACCAGAGGGCAATACAGGAAGCCAAGCTTAGCAAATTAGCTCAACTGGAAAACACAACGGCGCTCAACATGGCAAGCCTCCTTCTTGAATTGGGAGAGGCCCAAAGTGCAGCCGATCTATTAAAACCTTATCCCCTCGACGGCTCTTCAATGCTGCCCGACGTGCGATTGCACGGCTTTATTATCCAGATGCTCATATTCTCAAAGCTCAATCGGTTGGAAGATGCACGACTGGCCTTTGAGCGGGCATCGCTTGAAGCGGAGAAGCGACCCTCAGATGAGGTCTCTGCCGCATATCGGGGCCAAATGAAAAAATGGTCTGAAAGTGCAGTGGAGTTGCGACGAGCCTACGCTTTCGCCATGTACGCTCAGGCGCTCATGGGGATAGAAAAGTTTGAAGAAGCAGAAAAGTACTCGCTGGAAGCTTTTCGTTTGAGATCCACCTATCAGGATAGGAATCGTCTGCGCGAAGTACTTCATCTGGCGATGATTCATCGGGCCCGAAAAGATTTCGCAGGTGCATCCCGTCTGCTTCAATTAGCGCAAAACCTAGACCCGGGAAATAGAACCCCCATGCTGCTTTTTCTCCTGGATCGTGAGGGGGCGAGAATTGCTTTGGCCCAGGGAAACTTTGATGACGCATTGCCCAAGCTTCGCAGCGCTCTATCGAAAGCAAGATCTTGGCGTCTGGAGGTACTTCCTTCGGATTCAGCTTTTTTGAATTTCGAGGCCAATTTGAGTCACGAGATACAGGATGCGTTCCTCGGTGCGATCGCCCGACCTGACTTTCCGCTTGCTCAGGCGGGGGTAGCAGTGGAATCGTTCTGGTTAGCCGAGGAGGCACGCTTCGCCAGTATGAGGGCAACGCAGTTTCCAGCTTCAGAATTCTCCAATCGGCTTCCTAGCGAATACTGGTCTACACTTTCAAGATTTCGAAGACTCCAGGCACTCTCATTCAAAGATAGCGCCAGTACGGTGGAAGAATTGTCGAGCCTTGAGAGCAAACTCAAGGTTATCGAGATGGAAGCAGGCTTGGTAATTCCACACACTAAGCTGGACGGGGTCCCTCAAGCCAAGGAGTGGACCAGGTCCTTATCGCCCCATGAGGTTGTTTTTTCGTACTACCTGGCAGAACCATACTCCCTCGCCTGGACCGCCACCCGGGATGGAATTTCCGTGCGGCGCATCGCATCCCACAAGCAGTTAAGCCGATGGATTAAGGAATTTCGTGATGAAATCCAAGATTCATCCCAAAACGGAAACTCTAGTACCGGAATGGAACTTTCTAAGCAATTGTTCGGAGAGGAATTGTACTCCCATCGCACTACCCCATTCTGGACGATGGTGTTAGATCAAGAGCTTTCGACGCTTCCGATAGCGGCGCTCCCTGCCGACAAGGCAGGTGCGCGCTATCTGATTGAAGACCACAGCCTGCGAGTTGTGCCTTCGGCACTTTTCCTACAGACAGAAACCAACGCGGCCTGGACACGCCAGGCAGTGGGAATAGGCGACGCGATTTACAATCAGGCGGATCGCCGATTGAGCCCTATGCAGAATGCTTCTGTCAGTCAGTTGGAGCTAAATCGGCTACCGGCGTCAGCGAAGGAGCTGCAAATCAGCTTGAATGCGATGAAAAGTCAGGGCTGGCTCACGGTTGAGCATACAGGACAATCGTCAACAGTAGCGACGCTTAGCTCAACCCTAAGCCAGTCTCCAGATATTCTTCACCTTTCCACCCACTTCGTTCCCCAAGAGGGAAGTCCTCACCTGCTCAATATCGCTTTGAGCCCGGCAAGCGGGCAAGCCGGAACCAGTCTTTTCAGCTCTCTCGACCTGAATGCCGTTCGGACAAAAACCAAACTTGTGGTGCTTTCTGGCTGCAGCTCTTCGACGGGAGAAGTCATATCCGGCATCGGTATCAATGGTTTATCCCGGGCATTTTTGATCTCTGGGGTAAGTACGGTGTTGGCCACATTATGGCCAACCGAAGACACCGACGGACCTATTTTCCCGATCTTTTATCAAAATCTAATTCAGCAGAAGTGGAGTCCGAGAGCCGCTGCCGAGTCGCTGCGAGCCGCTCAACTTCAAATGATCCGCCAAGGCGGATGGACCTCAAAACCGTCTTATTGGGCGGCATATCTCGCAATTTCTAAAGGCTGATTCATGCTAGTCATTCAATCCATTGACGAACCTTCGCGAATTGAGGAAAGGCAGAAAACCCCTGCCAATTCGGATTCAGACATTCAGCCGGAAGGCCCAATTGCGCTAGGCCCACCTCCCAACCCGGCTCAGGACATCAACTGGACCGACCTTGTGCAACGAATTCAGGCCAACGACCAGCCAGCCCTGGAAGAACTCTACACACTCTTTTCTCGCGGCATCAAATTTCTGATTGTTCGCCAACTCGGGCGGCAGGACATCGATGACCGCGTACACGACACCTTCGTAATCGTTGTGCAGGCAATCCAGCGTGGAGAACTTAGAGACCCGGAGCGGCTGATGGGTTTTGTGCGCACCATTGTGCGCCGGCAAATCGCCAGCTTTATCGAAAAGAACTACACCCGACGGCGCGATGAGCTGGATATCGATGGCAATGTAAAGATCGCCGATTCTCACATGAGCCCTGAAGAAGGAGCGATCCGGTCTCAGAACTC
>CANGVB010000046.1 GCA_947456995.1 Bryobacteraceae bacterium
CCACCATCGGCTTCGCCGGCCGTGGCGAGATGATCGCCAACATCCACTCCTACTGCCAGCTCGATCCAAACGTCGTCGACAAGTGGGGCATCCCGGTTCTCCGCTTCCACTTCAAGTGGACCGACTACGAATGGAAGCAGGCCCGCCACATGGAGAAGACCTTCACCGAGATCATCACCGCAATGGGCGGCCGCGTCTCAGGTCTGAGCGCCGCACAGCGCGAAGCAAACGGCATCTCGGTGCCCGGCACCATCATCCACGAAGTGGGTGGTGCTCGCATGGGTACCTCGATGAAGAACTCTGTGCTCAACGGCTACTGCCAGGCACACGAGATGAGAAATCTCTTTGTCATGGATGGAGGCAGCTTCGTTTCCAATCCAGACAAGAACCCGACACTGACAATCAATGCGCTTGCCTGGCGCGCTTGTGACTACCTGGCAGAGGAGATGAAAAAAGGAAATGTCTAATCTCGTAGCCCTCGAATCGATAGATCGTCGCGCTGTCCTGCGCGGCATCGCCTTGGCCATCACCGCCTCAGGCACCCTGGACCTCGAAGCCGCCCAGCACGTCCACACCGAAACCACCGCTGAGAAGGCCAAAACCGGCACCTACAAGCTGAAAGAATTCACTGCTGCCGAGTTCAAAACTCTCGAGCGGCTGGCTGAGTTGATCGTGCCTGCAGACAAGGTTTCGGGCAGCGCCAAAGATGCCGGCGCTCCCGAGTTCATCGACACGCTGTCTAGCCAGAACGATACGCTCGCTGATCTCTTCCACGGCGGCCTCGCCTGGATGGACGCCGAAATGCGCAAGCGCTACAACACAGGCTTCGTCGCTGCTAAACCCGAGCAACAAACCGCGATGCTCGACCTTCTGGTCGAGGCAGGCCGCATGGAAGCCGAACGCCGCAGCGAAGAGCTGGTTTACCAGAAAGCTGCCGTCTACAAAGAGTTCAGCAACTACACCGTCAAGCGCGAGCATGAGCTCGCCGTCGGTGCCCGCTTCTTCGACTGGGTCCGCAAGATGACCGTCGACGCCTTCTACACCAGCCCGATCGGCATCAAAGATCTCGGCTATCTCGGCAACAAGGCACTCTCAAAGTACGAAGTGCCCAAGGAAGCGCTCGAATACGCAATCAAGCGCAGCCCCTTCGCCAACGGCTAGTCCTGAATCGCGCCATACGCCATATTGACGAAAGCATTGCGCTCCTCAGACCCACCCTCGCGGTGGATCATGAAGATGCCGATAATGTCCCGCTTCGGGTCGATAAAGCAATAAGTGCCATAGCGGCCGCCGTGTCCATAAGTGCCTTCAGACAGCGGCGCAGCAGCGGAATCTCTGGCCACAGCCCAGGCAAGGCCGTAACCCATCCCGGGTCCGTTGGTCGATAGCATCCCCGTATGCACCTTGGTCATCGTCTCGATCGAATGTCGCGACAGAATGCGCTGCCCGTTGAGCTGCCCTCCATTAAGAAGCATCTGATAGAGCAGAAACAGATCGCTGGCCGTCGAATAGAGGCCGCCTTCGGGCAGTGGATACTTTGCCCCATCGCGAAACTTCATCGCACCCTCGCCCAGCGGGTCTGAGGTGTACTTCAGCGGCTTGCCATCCTTGAGGATGTAAGCCGTGGGCATCCGATTCCACTTCTCTTTGGGCGGATAGATGTAGGTGTCTTTCATGCCCAGTGGCGTGAAGATCCGGGCTTCGAGAAACTTCTCAAACGGCATCCCGCCGAGTACTTCAACGATGCGGGCCAGCGTCGCAATGCCTGCGTTACTGTACTGCCACTTCGTGCCCGGCTCGAATTGTATCGGTGTCTGTGAGTAGATCAACACCACTTCAGCCAGTGTCTTGTGGAGTGCTCCATGAAGCTCACCAATCCCGGCTGGAGGGTTCAACACCATACCCGAGGTGTGGGTCATCAGATCGCGAATCGTGATCAGTCGCGAGGGCTTCTTCAGGGTGTTGCCCTCCAGCAGCATGAGCCCGCGAAACTCCGGCAGATGCTTCTCAACCGGGTCAAGAATGGACAGTTTCCCTTCCTCAGCCAGCATCATCGCAGCCATCGCCACAACAGGCTTGGTCATCGAATGCAGTTGAAAAATAGCATCAGTACGCAGCGCCTGCTTGGATTCGATATCCGTATAGCCTGCGGCATCAAGGGCGGCAATCTTCCCGTGGCGAGCCACCAACGTCACCGTTCCGGCCATCGTACCGGCATCAACAAAGCTCTTCATCCGCACCGGGATCTTGGCCAACCGGGCCGGATCAAGACCCGTCTGGGCCAACAGCGCGAATCCACTACAAAGGAGAATCAGCAATCGAAACATCCCTGCATTCTATCGGCAACCCGCCCTTTCTCGAAAATGAAGATTGTTATAGACTCACTACATCGCAAATGAAACCGGGGATCACAGCGTTACTTTTTGCTTCCGCCTTACAGGCTGCAACGCTCCCTGTCGACATCAGTTTTGAGCGCGATGTGATCTCAATCCTCACCACCAAAGGCTGCAACGGCTCGGGCTGTCATGGCTCCCCCGCCGGCCAGAGTGGCTTCAAGCTTTCTCTCTTTGGCTCAGACCCCGCCGCAGACCACGAGATGATCGTCAACGCCCACAAGGGTCGTCGCGTTGATCTCAAGACTCCCGCAAACTCGCTCCTCTTGCGCAAGCCCGCCTTTGCCATCCCACATGGTGGAGGCAATCTGATGAGCTCGCAATCAGACGAGTATCAGACCATCCTCCAGTGGCTCCAGCAGGGTGCCAAACGCAATGCCGGCGGGCCCCGCATTCTGTCGATCTCGATCTCGCCCCGCGAAGCGATCCTCACCCAACCCGCTGCCACCGCACAACTCACCGTCACCGGCCACCTCTCCGACGGCACCACCCGCGACATGACACGCTCTGTGCGCTATTCCGTCATTGATGAGGCTGTCGTCAAAGTGAGTCAAAGCGGCACAAGCACTGCTACCGGAAGAGGCCTCACAGTAGTGATGGCCCGCGGGGTCGGTAAAACTGCAACCGCGCAGTTCATCGTGCTCGACAGAGCGGCCAACATGCGAGCGGCGATGCCAGCTCCATCCAACTTCATCGATCGCGAAGTCTATGCGAAGCTCGCAGAAGTCCAGTTGGAGCCCTACCCTCAAACCACAGACAGCGCCTTCCTGCGCCGTGTCTATCTCGACACGATCGGCATCCTGCCCACGCCAGCCGAGGCGCAAGCCTTCGTGGCCGATACAAGCGCAGACAAGCGCACGCGCCTGATCGACCAGCTTCTCGATCGTCCCGAATACACCACTCACTGGCTGGTTAAGTTCGAAGACTGGTTCCGCAACTCGCAATACTATTCCCAGGGCCGCACCAACGGCAGCTTCAAGCGCTGGCTCTCAGACGCCATCCGCACCGACAAACCATACAACCAGAGCGTGCGCGAAATGCTCACTGCCACCGGCGACACCACCGTCCACCCTGCCGGCAACTTCTGGCACCCGGCAATGGACTTCATGCTCAAGACCTTTGAGGTAAGCAAGGCCACTCCCACCGTAAGCCGCCTCTTTCTCGGGCAACGCATCGAATGCACAGAGTGCCACAACCACCCGCTTGAAAACCTCACCCAGGATGATTTCTACGGCATGGCCGCCTTTCTCGGCCGAATGAAGGTCAAGCACGGTTATGCTCAGTACCGCCGCATCTGGTACAACTCGCGTGACGGCGAGGTGCTTCATCCGGTCACCAAAGCCCCCGTTACTCCGAAGTTTCTCGATGGCACTGTCCCGGTAATTGCCGAAGGTCAAGACCGCCGCGAAGTGTTGGCCAACTGGATCCTCGATAAGCAAAAGCTGCAGTTCGCAAGAGCTACAGTGAACAAGATCTGGGCCGAGTATTTCACTGCCGGAATCGTCGATCCGCCAGACGACTTCCGCTCCACCAACATGGCCTCTCACCCCGCCCTGCTTGATCAACTCGCCCAGGCATTCATCGATGGCGGCTATCGTTTCCGGCCCATCCATCGCCTCATCCTCAACTCGCATACCTATCAGGTGGCTTCGCGCGCACCTAGGCACAGCAACGGCGCAGACCCGCTCGAGAAAACCCTCCTCGCCCGTTATGAGCCAAGGAAGCTCAGCGCCGAAGTGCTGCTCGATTCCATCGGCCAACTCACCGGCGTCGCGCAGACCTTCAACAACTACCCTGCCGGCACTTCAGCCAAAGACCTTGTCGCCAACATCGGTGCCACCTACTTTCTCACCACTTTCGGCCACCCGCGCCGCGACATCATGGAGCCACGCAGCCAGGCCCCGTCACTGGCCCAAGCCCTGCACCTCATGAATGCGGAGTCGATGCGCGAGAAGATCGAATCCCCGAAGAACATCCTCTCAGACCTCCTTGAGAAGACAATCGAGGATCGGTCAATCGTCGAGGCACTCTACCTTCGTGCCTATGCAAGAAAGTTAGAAGACCGCGAGTGGCAGAGCGTAGAGCAATTCCTCACTGCTGAAAAAGAGGCCGGGCGCACCCGCCGCCGCGCCTTTGAAAACGTCCTCTGGGCACTCATGAACTCCAAGGAGTTTCAACTCAACCAATGATGAATCGACGCTCGATACTAGGCATCGGCGGCCTCACCCTGCCCCGTCTGCTTGCTGGCGCTTCCGGCCCGGCGCAGAACTGCATCATCTTCTTTCTCGAAGGCGGCCCCTGCCAGCACGATTCCTTCGACCCCAAACCCGATCAACCCTCCGAAATCCGCGGCAGCTTCAAGACCATTCCCACAGCGATTCCCGGTGTTCACTTCAGTGAACTCCTCCCCCGCTGCGCCCAGACCATATCCAAATTCTCAGTGGTCCGCTCGGTGTATTCGAGAGAAGCAATCCACGAAAAGGCTAAGCAGTACATCTTCTCCGGCTCTCGCCCCAACAACGCATTCAAACATCCGGTCTTCGGCTCGGTCGTCGCCAAAGAGCTCGGCCCCCGCAATGGCTTGCCGCCCTTCGTCTGTATCCCACGTAAAGACATCGCCGCCGATGCTGGCTTCCTTGGCCCAGCCTATGATCCCTTCATCACCGGCGATCCTGCCGGCAAAGCCTTCAAGGTTCAGGATCTCAGTCTGCCCTCTAACCTGACTCTAGACGAGAGCATCTCCCGCAGCCGCTTGCTCGCTGCTATGGACGAAGAGATCCGCCAGACCGAGAAGAGCAAGACCGTCGAAGGAATGGATTACTTCTATCAGAAGGCCTTCGATCTGGTCTCGTCCACCGCCGCACGTAAAGCCTTCAATCTCAGCGAAGAGCCAGACAAGCTGCGTGATGCTTATGGCCGCAACAGCGCGGGTCAGGGCGCTCTTCTCGCAAGGCGTCTGGTGGAATCAGGCGTTCGTATGGCTGCCGTCTTCCAGGGCGGTTACGACTCCCACACCAACAACGACGAGACCAGCCGCAAGATCTTCCCCATCTTCGATCAGGCCTTTGCCGCCCTCATCACAGACCTCGAAGACCGGGGCCTTCTGGCTACAACTCTGGTTCTCGCCATCGGGGAGTTCGGCCGCACACCCGTAATCAACCACTCTGCCGGCCGTGACCATTGGCCCGGCGTCTTCTCCATTGCCGCCGCCGGCGCTGGAATCCCGGGCGGCCAGATCATCGGTTCGAGCGACGCTCAGGGTGGTGCTCCGAAAGACCGTCCCATCTCAATTGAAGACCTCGGGGCCACCGTCTATAAGAAGCTCGGCATCGACTTCCACAAGGAATACCGCACCACCGGCCGACCTGTAAGGATCAACAGCGACGGCACTCCGATCCGCGAGTTCTTCTGATGCAACTGATCGCGCTGCTCCTCACACTGGGTGCCACCCCGCACATCGATCGCATCACCCCTCTTGGTGGCCAGGCGGGCACCGTCGTTGCAGTAGAGCTTGTCGGCAAAGATCTGGCTGGCTTCACCGCTGCCCGCTTCGACACCAAAGATATCGAATGGATTGAGACCACCAGTCAGACCGCAGAGCGTGTCCTCGGCCGTGTCCGCATCTCGGCCAAAGCAGCGCTGGGGCCCCATCGGCTACAGTGCCTCTCGAAGTCTGGCCTCTCCAATGGCAGGCTCTTCAACGTAACCGAGTTCCCGGGCGCAAATGAAGCAGAGCCCAACGACCAGCGCAATCTTGCCCAGCGCATCCCGCTCAAGCCGCAAGTCGTCTACGGTTACCTCAAGGGCGACATCGATGTCGATCATTACATCCTTAGCGCAAAGGCCGGCGAGCGCTGGCTATTCGACGCACAGTCGATCGAACGGGGAGGCTTTATGGAGTCATCTCTTCAGATCCTCGACTCCACCGGCAAAGAGCTCGCCTTCAATGAAGACCAGGACGAATACCTCGAAACCCCACGGCTCAGCTTTCGCTTTCCAAAGGATGGCGACTACATCCTCAAGGTGGATCAATACCGCGGCCCGCAGGGAGTGGCCTGTGGGGAGAATTGCGGCTATGCGCTACACATCTCGCAGTTGCCCGTAGTCAGCGCTATCTTTCCACTCGGTGCCACTCCCGGCAAACCCTACAAAGTCAGGATCGTCGGGGAAGCCCTCGAAGGTGTTCATGGTGCCTATCTACAAAGGTCGCGCGGAGCAGAACACTACCGCCTCACCTTCCCCTACTCCATCCCCGTGGATGGTTCGGATCAGGATCTCATCCAGGTACGTGCAACCAGGATTCGCGCCACCGGTGCATCAGTAGAAGCAGACTTCCTGATTCCCAAAACAGCTCGGCCGGGCCTCTGGCGTTTGTGGCTCAATACCCCTAATGGCATTGCCGAAGCGATGTCGATCGAAATCGATCAGGATCTTCAAGCCATCGACGGAATCCTGGGGCAGACCAATAGCTACGATGTCGAACTCGTTGCCGGACGCCCTTTTCATGCCTGGACTCTCGCCGCGCAACTCGGCCTGCCCAGCATCGACACGGTGCTTGAACTTTGGAACGCCGAAGGAAAGCTCCTTGCTGAACACGACGATCTGATGACGGGTCAGGGAACAGTCATCGGCAACCCGGACAGCAGCCTCTACTACACTCCGCTCAAAACCGAAAAGGCGAAGCTCACGGTAAGAGATCGAACAGACCGCACGGGCCCCACTTACGCCTACCGTCTCCACATGGCAAACGAAGCACCCTCTTTTCAACTCATCACAGAGCCGGCCAGCTTCACGATCCCTGCCGGCGGCAAGGCCAACCTCGAAGCACTTCTCATCCGGCAGCCTGGCTTCGACAAAGCAGTCGATGTCTGGGTGGAAGGCCTGAATTCACCAAAGGCAAAGTTCCGCGCCGATCAGCAGTTCGGCCCATCCGGCGACGGCGATAACATCAACATCCCCAGTGTTCCGCTGCTGATCGAGATTCCTGCAAGTACACCTGCAGGCGACTATCCGATCCGTGTCTTTGCCAAAGCAAGCGATGGCACAGGACCCACAGTTGAAGCAATTTCTACTCTCTGGATCGGCCCCAACGGCAATCGCAACGACACACGCAGGCCTCTACCGTCGATCAGCGTCCATGTGATTCATTAATTGCCTTCAACTCAGGGCAGACATCACAGGCAATCTTCTTCGGGCAAGTTGCCACCCAGCATTTCACCTCACCCAACATCCCAAGATATGCCCTCGACATGTGGTCGTGGAGAAGTCCGCGCAAAAGCACCAGATCGCCTTCTCTTAACTCGCTACGCAAGTATTCTGTTGCAGACTCAAGATCATAGAATGCTCGTGCGCGTTCAGGGTCCATGCCGGCATACACGGCACCTTTTACCGCATGCTTGCTTCGATCCCCTACAAAAACAGCTAAATCCGCGGTTGCTGCTGCTGACTTGCCTACGCCGCGAAATCGCGTGGCGTCATTTTGCATAGAGTCTGACATTCCACTAAACACAATGATTTTGCGCTTGGCTTCAGCCTCCTGTAACACCTCAAGAGCAACTTTGAGAGTGTCTACGGATGCATTCCATTCATCGCGTAGAAAGGTAGCCCCAACAGGTGTGTTGGCAGGAGAAATGCGCTGCACCATCGGCTCAAGAGTTGCCAGTGCTGTGCATGCCTGCTCCAGGCTTAGACCTGCCTCTGCCGCAATCGAGAGCGCTGGCAAAACGCTCGGAACCCAATGTTTGCCGACGAACTGGGTTTTGACCAAAGCCTCCCCTGTTGGTCCTTGAACGGAGAAGCGCAGTCGCTCGGGCCATTTGCTGGACACGTTGGAAGCACACCAGTCAAAGCTGGAATCAGTGCCATAGCGAATCGTACGTACCCCCTTGGGCGGACAATACTCGCCAATATGGGGGTTATCGCAATTCAGCACAGCGACCCCGCCAGGCCGCAAACTCTGAACCAACAAGGCCTTTTCCTGGGCGATGTTCTCAAGAGTACGAAACGACCGTGTGTGAGATCTCGTGACGTTAACCCAGACTGCGATATCAGGCTTGGTGGTCAATGCAAACCACTTCATCTGCCCTGGCTTTTCCAATCCAACTTCGATTACCGCATAACGATGCCAGGGCCGCACTGCCAGAATATTTCTCGTGATGCCAATGTAGTGATTGAAGGAGCCTGTTGTTTTGTAAGTTCGAAAGTGTCTGCCCAGCACTTGCGCAATTGCGTCTTTGGCGGTTGTCTTTCCCACGCTTCCCGTGATGACAATAAACGTCGTGCGAAACATGAGCCTGCGCCAGATGCCCGCAACGATTAGGCCAAGGCCTCGCAGAAATGGATTCTCTCCGACAAAGTTTCTGAATCTTTGTTCGTAATCTTTCAACAATTGATTGTGTCTTTCATCCCAGGCTACTTCGAAATTTGAACCAGCCGCCCATCGTCCTTCACTTGCGCCCGAAGCTCAGGACAAACATCGCAATGAATCTTTTTCTTGCACAAACTGATCCAGCAACTCACTTCACCGAGTGTATTCAAATACAAGCGGCCCATATGGTCGCCGTTTTGACCCCGAAGCAAAACAAGGTCCCCCTCTCGAAGCAAGATCTTGAGCTGTTTTCCCGCAGATTCCATATCGTAGAACCCGAAGACCAGAGACGCGTCCATCCCACCTTCGATCACGCCTCTGACTGCGTGGCTGTGGCTATCTCCAATAAAGATCGCAGCATCGAAGATCTTTGCAGCCTGAATACCCAATTGCCTTTGCCGTGCCCGGATCTTTTGCTTGGAATCAGAGACATCGGTAAAAACAAGAATTTTTCTTTTGGCAATGGCTTCTTCCACAACATCAAGGGCCACCTTCAAAGTGTCCACCGACCCGTTCCACTCATCTCTGAGAAAGGTTGCGCCCTGAGGTGTGCTTGCCTCCGAGAGTCTCTGCTGCATCGGTTCGAGCTTTGCCAGTGCATCCTTGGCCTGCGTCAATGTCAATCCCGCTTCCCGTGCCACAGCCAATGCTGGCAGAACGCTCGGCAGCCAGTGCTTGCCAATCAGTTTTGTCGCCACTTTGCCTTTTTCTGCGCCACTCTGCACATAGAACGAAAAGTGCTCGGGCCAACGGCTGCTCAATTGGGATGCCACCCAGTCCATCCCTTCTCCGGTTCCATAACGAATCGTCCGAACTGCTGCCGGCGGTTGATAGTTGGCAATATACGGATTGTCGCTATTCAATACAGCCAGTCCCCCGGGCCGCAAGCCTTCTACCAACAGTGATTTCTCGTGCGCAATCGTCTCCAGTGTTTTGAACATCATCATGTGCGTCCGGGCAACATTTACCCACACCGAGATATCCGGTTTTACCGTACGGGTAAACCCCTTCATTTGCCCGGGGCGATCGAGTCCAATCTCAATTACTGCATAGCGGTGCCAGGGCCGCACCGATAAGAGACTTCTTGTGACACCATCGTAATGATTTGAAGAGCCGCTCGTTTTGTAAGTGCGGAAATGCTCTCCGAGCACGAGTGCGATCGCATCTTTTGCTGTCGACTTTCCTACGCTTCCAGACACTGCGATGAACGTAGTTCTGAACATCAGCCGGCGCCAGATTCCTGAAGTTGCCATCATAAGCGTTCTGACAAGGGGCTGAACCTTAAGGTAGTAAGGCCAGAGCCTGGGGCCCAATCGACGCTTCAATTCAAGTGCCATTGACTAAGATACTATGGCAGAGATCTTCTGCTCCGTCGCCAGAATCCTTAAAGGAAACCCTGATGCATCAAAAACTGATCCTGGGCATGCTGTTTCTGGCATCGTCCTATACTTTCGCGGCAGCTCCGGCTGAGACCCCTGACACCCCATTCAAGCTCGCAACCATCTCTGCGAACGGCAAGACGTCGCTGCTGGCTATGGTTGTCAACAACGACAAAACCGTGTTCGAGATCGAAGCAGCCAATGCTTACGTCTCGAAACAGGCCAAACTCTCGACCCTGCGCATTCCAACCGAAATGCGCGAACTGATCGAGCAATACTCAACGGTCAACAAACGCCTCTACCAGATCGCGAATTTCCTCAGCGGCAAAGACACTCAAAAGTTGGCCTTCGCGCACGATGCCGCCAAAGTGAAATTCCACGCACCCATCAAGTACCCCTGGAATCTCCTGGCTGCCGCAGCAAACTACCGCGCACACGCCGAAGGGATGGGCGTTGGACGGCCTCCTGCGACTGGCGGCTTTAACGCTGCTGCAGCTGCTCTCATCGACCCAGACCGCGACGCCCCCGTCTTCTTCGCCAAATCCCCGCGCTCCTGCATCATCGATCCAGGTGAGGCCTACTTCATTCCTCCTGGCCGCGAACGCATCGACTGGGAAGGCGAAATGGCCATCATCATCGGCAAGCCCGCTTACCAGGTGGCAAAGCCTCAGGCTCACGATTACGTCTTCGGCTACAGCATCCTGTTTGATCTGAGCGACCGTGGAGGCCGCAGACGCGAGCAGAACATGTTCCCCGGTGCCAACTGGTTTGAAGGCAAAAGCACAGACCGTGGCGCGCCCTTCGGCCCGGTGATTGTCCCCAAAGAGTTTCTGCCCAACTTCGACAAACTCCGCATCCTTACGAAGGTGAATGGCGTGGTTAAACAGGATGGCAGCACGGCCGAGCTGCTCTGGAAAGAGCACCACATCATTCACTACCTCACCTCGATCCTCACCCTTTACCCGGGCGATGTCATCTCGAGCGGAACCCCCTCGGGCACCGGCATGGAGCGTCAGGAATTCCTCAAACCGGGCGATACCGTCTCCATTGAGATTGAAGGCATCGGCAAGATTGAGACTCCATTTAAAGCTCAGGCAAAATAACAGTCAATCCTATATAATTCTCCCGTCAGTCTGAATGGGGAAACTTGCGCTTTATTTCGTGATTCTGTGCCGGCCAATGCTCGCGCAATCCGACGCTGCGTTCTTTGAGCGTAAGATCCGGCCTGTGCTTGCGGAGAAATGCTGGTCTTGCCATGCTGCATCGGCAAAACTGTCGTTTGCCGGGCTTCAGCTTGATTCCAAAGCCGCCGTTGCGAAAGGCTCTGATGCCGGGCCCATCATCATTGCTGGCAAGCCAGAGGAGAGCCGTCTGTATCAGGCGCTGCTCTACACTGGCCAAACCAAAATGCCGCCTACCGGCAAGGTTGCACCGGAAGTGCTGGCAGACTTCCGCAAGTGGATTCTGGAAGGCGCGTATTGGCCAGAAGACAATAGCTCCTCTAGCGTCAAGACCAAGACCACGGCAACCAATCATTGGGCCTGGCAGCCTATAGCCAAAGCTCTTCCCCCTCAGGTTCAGACTCCTGCATGGCCACTCGATGATCTGGATCGATTCCTGCTTGCCAAACTCGAATCCAAAGGTTTGCGCCCTGTGGCCGATGCTCCGAAAGACGTGTGGCTGCGCCGGGTCTTCCTTGACCTTACAGGCCTGCCCCCCAGCCCGGCTGAACAACAAGACTTTTTGCGCGAGGGCTCTTATGAGAAGGTTGTGGATCGC
>CANGVB010000047.1 GCA_947456995.1 Bryobacteraceae bacterium
AAAGCCGCCACCCTCACCAAAAATCAGCCCGACGAGATCGAGCCCGACGGCCAGCCCAACCGCCTCAACAAACCCCTCTCCACTCTGCAATTCAACATCTGGTATCACCTCGGCCTCGCCTACTATCTCAAGGGCGATTTCAAACAAGCCCTCAGCGCCTACGAAGAATGCCTGAAGCGCTCCCGCAACAACGACGACTCCCTCGTCGCCACCTCCGACTGGCTCTACATGACTCTCCGCCGCCTCAACCGCGACGCCGAAGCCAAGAAAGTCCTCGATCCCATCAACGAAAAAATGGACATCATCGAGAACACTTCCTACTGGAATCGTCTCCTCATGTACAAAGGCCTCCGCACCCCCGAGAGCGTCCTCGATCCCAAAGGCGCCGACGATCTCACCATCGCCACCCAAGGCTACGGGGTAGGGAACTGGTACCTCTACAACCGGCAACCAGAAAAAGCCAACGAGATCTTCAACCGTGTACTTGCCGGCAAGCAATGGGCTGCCTTCGGCTACCTGGCCGCAGAAGCCGAGATCGCCCGCACCAAACGGTGATATCGTCGAAAACGAATGACCCGCCGCACCCTCCTCGCCACCGCCGCGCTGCCTCTGGCCGCCGCTGCCTCCAACACAAAACTCATCATCATCGGTGACGACATCGGCGCAGTCCACGCCATCGGCGAAGGCACCATTGAGGCGTACCAAAAAGGCATCATGCGCTCGGCCAACCTGATCGTCTGCGGCCCCTGGCTCACCGAATCCATCCACCTCCTCGAAGCCAATCCTGGCCTCGACGTCGGCATCCACCTTGCTCTCACCAGCGAGTGGGATAGCGTCAAATGGCGTCCTCTCACCCCCATGCCCAGCCTCGTTGATGCCAACGGCTTCTTCCCGCCCAAAACGCGCGATGTCGCCGCCCCCGTCGTCAAACTCAGCGAAGTCGAAGCTGAAATCCGCGCGCAGATCGAAACCGCCAAGCGCCTCCTGCCCCGCGCCTCCTGGCTCTCCACCCACATGGGCGCAGCCACCGCCACACCCGCACTCAAAGAACTTACCCTCAAGCTTGCCGCCGAATACAAAACCCCCATGCAGGACGCCATCCCCGGCCTCACCCGCCACCGGGCACCCTATTCCGGCACCTCCACCACCCAGGAGAAAGTCAACGGCATGATCAAACTGATTGAAGGCCTCACCCCAGGCATCCACTCCATGGTCGATCACCCCGCCACCGACACACCCGAGATGCGCCGCGTCGGCCATCCCGGTAACTACAACGTCGCCGAGCAACGAGCCGGAATCCTCGCCGCCTGGACTCACCCCGCTGTCATCGCAGCCATCAAGCAACGCAACATCGAACTCACCAGCGTCGGGGCTTCGGTAACCCGATGAAGCCCTGCCTCCTGTTCTTTGCCGCAACCATTCTTACGGCTCAATCCAACTACCGCGGTCAGTTTGAAGACTGGCTCACCGCACAGGCCCGTTTCCATTGGAACCAGCGAGACAAAGACATCGCCGCCCTCAACACCCGCGACGACATCGCAAAACGCCAGGCCTACATCCGTCAAACCGCACTGGAGCTGATCGGCGGCCTCCCCACCCAAAAGACTCCCCTCAACGCCCGCATCACCGGAGGCTTCACCCGCACCGGCTATCGCGTAGAAGATCTCGTCTTCGAAAGCCAACCCGGCTTCCGCGTCACTGCCAACCTCTACCTGCCCACAACAGGCAAAGCCCCCTATCCGGCTGTCCTCGGCGTAGCCGGCCATTCGAGCAACGGCAAGGCTTATGCCGGATACCAGAAGGCCTTCATCGGCTTCGTCCAGCGCGGCATCGCAGTCCTCGCCTACGATCCACCCGGCCAGGGCGAACGTCTCGAATACCTGGACACAGTAACCGGCAAATCCCGTGCCGGCATCGGTGTCAACGAACATCTGATGGCAGGCGTCCCAGCCCTGCTCACCGGCCAAACTATCGCCCGTCATTTCGTCTGGGACGGCATCCGCGCCTTCGACTATCTACTCACCAGGCCCGAAATCGACCCCAAACGCATCGGCGTCGCTGGCAACTCCGGCGGTGGCACCCAAGCCGCTTACCTGGCACTTTTCGAACCCCGCCTCGCCACTGCCGTCTCCAGTTGTTACATGACCAGTTGGCGCGATCTCTGGCCCGGCCCCGGCCCCCAGGATTCAGAGCAAATCTGGCCTGGCTTCCTCGCCCGCAACCTCGACTTCGGCGACTTCGCCCTAGCCCAAGCCCCCCGGCCCTATCTCACCACCAGCGCCATTCGAGACTACTTCCCCATCGCCGGCGCCCGCGCCACCCACCGTCAGCTCCTGCGTCTCTTCGACCAGCTCGGCCAGGGCAACAACATCGGCTTCTTTGAATACGACGACACCCACGGCTGGTCGCAACCGAGGCGCGAAGCCGCCACTCGCTGGCTCACCAGACACTTCTACGGCAATGACGAGCCCACCCCCGAAGCCGCGATCGATACCGAAGAAGAAAGCCAACTTTATGCCACACCTACCGGCCAACTCGCCACCAGCTTCGGTTCAAGAACGATGCGCGATCTCAGCCTCGAAGCCGCCTCATCTCTAGCCAAAAACCGCAAACCTCTCACCCTCGAAATCCTCAGAAAAACCATCCACTGGATAGAACCCGCCTCCTCCACAGAGGTCAAGCGATATCCCAATTCCACTTCCATCGAGCTGACCGTCGAGGGCGGCGTACGAATAACAGCCGAGCACTACCAGCCCGCTCAACCCAAAGCACAGCTGATCTACCTGGGCGGAACAGGCAGGCCATCAGATCCTGACCTTGCCGAACTCGAAAAGGCTGGCTTCGGAGTATTGCGACTCCACCCCCGCGGCTCTGGCCCAGGCTATGAATTATCCGGTGCCAGCGGCTACAATCTCGACTACCAGATTGCCGCCCGCACCTGGTTGCTCGGCCGCAATCTTCTGGCCATGCAGGCCGCCGACATCGTTTCTGCCTATCGCTACCTCAAGCAGGACTCCCCATCCACAGAGGTCTATCTAGTAGGCAAGGGTAAGTTTGGGCCTGCAGCCTTATTGGCCGCCGCCCTCGAGCCTGGCTTCAAGCGAATCTTGCTCGAATCATCTGTGCAATCCTTTACCTCGATCCTTGAGTCTCCCTTGCAGTCCGGCAATGAAAACGCTATCGTTCCTGGAATTCTTTCCCACTTCGATCTGCCAGATTTAGTCCCGTTGCTCGGCACCCGCAGCCTCTTCCTGGTTTCAAGCACCAGTCCTTCCGGCTCTCAAGCTCGCAACGCTTCCCTCATCCTGCGTGGGGAAGGCTGGTCCCTTCAAAGAACGGTTCCACCGTTTTTATTCTGGAAATAACTTTTAAGTAGTTTTAAAGCTGGGCGATAAGCTTCGTAGTGATTGTCACCACTCCAGAAGCCGAGATGCTCACTCTTCCATTCACACTCGATTCCTATGGCAACGTAGTCGATTTTGATCTGGTACTCCAATCCGGCATTGGTGGTCTCCTCAATCTGAAGTATTGGCTCGATTTCAGCAATCGATCTTCCACCCCGGAAAACTTCGCTCTCTGGGCTGATAGCCGCGACGGAATCGCTTCTGCCCGCAAAGGTATGGAGGCTGCTTTCGGCCGGCTGGGAAATGACTTTGAAAACCTGCTGGTGGCCAACAAAGAATGCCTCGAGAAGGCCCGGCAAGGATCTGCCGCTTGTGTCATGGCCACTTCCGGCAAGCCGGGGGAATCTGAAGGCGTATTCCTGAAAGCGGCAAGGCTCTGTGACTCCGCACTTCGCTTCAGCGAGCAGACTCATGAGCATGCTGCCATGATTCGCAATGGTCTGGCCGATCTTGAGAATCTTTCTCGTCAGATCCACTCGATGGAAAACCTGGTTCAAGAGCAAATGCGTCCTGCAGAAGTTGTTCAGGTTTTACTGCGAATCGAGTGCGCAAGGCTTGACGAGTCCACCCGTGCTCCGCTGGAAGCTCTTGGCGTTGAAATCAGCCGTGTCTGCGCCATGATGACAAAGACTCTCTCAGAGGAATTTGCCTTGCTGCATCAGATCCATGCAACGGTTCTTGAGATCGTCGCCTTTGTGCGCAAGCTCGAGGCGAGCAAAGAGCAGGCAGACCGCCGCCGTACAGAGCTATCTAAAGAGATGGAAGAGCTCCGCCGCCGCGGCTTCATCCAGGCAGAACGGGATCAGGCTCTGGCTGAAGTCGCCGTCGGTCTGGATCGTACGATCGCCCGCGTCATCCAAGCGATGCAGTTTCAGGACATCGTTGGTCAACGTTGGGAACACGTTCAGCTTGGCTTTTCCAATCTGGCACAGTCTCCGCCCGAAAGCCCAGACACCGCCTGGAACTCGATCCTCCAGCATGCACAACTGGTTGAAGCCAACGCGGAGATGTCTAGCGCCCTCGGCCAGATCGAAAACAGCCTGCAGTCGGTCGAAGAGGTTGAGACCCAGATCCTCGAACAATTGAAGCAAAGCCAGTCTGACAAGGGTCGCAGCCAGATGAATGCCCACATCAAGGACATATTGACGGAGGTTTGGGAACTCGTTAAAAGCAACGAAAACGAGATGCAGTCGATCGATGCCCTAATCTCACCCTTGGCCATGGTCGCTGGAAAGATGGGCGGCGACATCGGCAGTGTTTCCCACCAGATGCGCCTGATCGCCCTCAACGCCCAAATCCAGGTTTCCCATTTCGGTGCTGGCACCGGCCTCGAAGTTCTCGCCGAAGCCTTGCGAAGAATCGCAGAAGAGATCAGTGCGAGCGGTGAAACTCTCACCCGGCATTCCATCAGTATTCAGAACGAGGCCGTTAGTCTGCGCGATTGTTTCGGGATTCTTCGCCAACAATCGCAAGTCATATCCGAGGAGTGTCACCGGGACTTTAAACCCGCTCTCGTTCTCTTCGAATATCAGGAACAGTGCTGCATGGCAATGCTTGGCAAGGCCGTCAATGGGGTAACTCAACTTGGCACCGCTCGTGAGGCCATGCGTCAGCAACTCGACCAGTGCAAGACCCCTCTCGACCAACTTGCAGAAATTGCTCACACTTGCGGAGAGTTTGTCGATAAGACCTATCGCGGGGATGCACGCGTGATGTCGATGATACGCGATGGAAAGCTCACCGACGGCGCTCTCAATGGCGAAGCCTCTCGCTACACGATGGCCTCTGAAAACGAAGTACTTCTCCGGATTGCTGGAAAAACAACACCGGATTCCGAAATTTCGAAGCAAAATTCGGGCGAGCTGGATTTGTTCTAAAGGAGTTCTGCAAACACGATGTCCAAGCGGATCATTACAGTCGATGACGCGCAAACCATGCGCCGTCTGGTTGGCTACACCTTGCGTGGTGTGGGCCATGATGTCATCGAAGCTCAAGACGGTGTCGATGCCTTGCGGGTACTCGAAAAGCAGGACGTAGATCTTGTAATCACCGATGTCAACATGCCCAACATGGATGGTCTTGAGTTGGTGCGTCGTCTGCGCGCCCTTCCAAAGTTTCGCGCCACCCCCATCCTGTTGCTGACTACCGAGTCCGATCCCGAAAAGAAAAAACAGGGCAAAGAAGCTGGTGCTACCGGATGGATCACCAAGCCCTTCCAGCCAGACCAGTTGGTAGCCGCCGTAGCAAAGGTGACAGGTTTATGAACGACGACATGCAGCGACAATTGATCCAGGATCTGGTCATCGAAAGCCTGGAGGGTCTCGACTCTTTTGACGCCGAGATGCTCGCACTCGAAGGCAGTGAAGGTGAAGCTCAGGATCATCTCAAGCTCGCCTTTCGCATGATGCACACGGTCAAGGGTTCCAGCGGTTGCCTCGGCTTTGAGACGATCGAAAAGGTTGCTCACTCGGGCGAAAACCTCCTCAGTCTCTTGCGCGACGAAGTGATCCCGGTCAGCCAGCCCGTAATCTCAGGTCTCCTGCGTTGTTCGGATGCTTTGCGGGATATGGTCCATTGCCTGGAGGTAGGCGCGGCGCCAGAAACCGTACCCCACTCGGATTTGCTCCAGCTCCTCGACAGCCTTCAACGTGAAGCTCTAAATGAGCCGGTTGCCGAGCCAACTTCTTCAGCAACAAATGCCACCATTCAGGCGCAAACGGGATGGGGGCTCTTTGAAGAAGACCCGCTTCCGTCGGCTCCACCAGCACCGGCTGCATCGGAATCTCTACCCGAGGAGCTTCCTGCTGAGGTACAAAATCTCGCCTCCTCTGACAACACAAACGAAAATCCAGGCGAGGACATCGCAGGCAAACCGGGGCCCAACAATGCCACAGGTGCCCCACGCGCCAGTGAATCTGCCATTCGTGTTGAAGTTGCCCAGATTGACCGTCTGATGAATCTTGTCGGTGAGCTTGTTCTTGCGCGAAACCGCATCCTTCAGCTAACCGGTGCCATGTCCGATCCTGCTCTCAACGGCCCGGTACAACGCGTCAATCTGATTACGACTGAACTCCAGGCGAGCGTAATGAAAACCCGCATGCAAACGGTGCAGACGGTCTGGTCGAAGTTTCCGCGACTGGTCAGAGACCTCTCCTACGATTTAGGAAAAAAAGTAGTTCTCACGATGGAAGGTCAGGACACCGAGCTCGACCGCACGGTGATTGAAGCCATTCGCGACCCGCTCACCCACATCGTCCGAAATTCGATCGATCATGGTCTTGAGCTCCCAGCAGCCCGGCTTGCTGCAAACAAAAATGAAACCGGCCAACTCCGTCTCACGGCCTTCCATGAAGGCGGCCAGGTTGTCCTCGAAATTGCCGACGATGGCCGAGGCATTGATCCTGCGCGAGTCTCAAAGAAAGCCATCGAGCGCGGCCTGATCAGCGCGGATGACGCTGCGCGACTGTCTGAACGTGAGATCTTAAACCTCATCTTCCAGGCTGGTTTTTCCACTGCTGAAAAGGTGACCAATCTCTCCGGTCGCGGCGTCGGTATGGACGTCGTGCGCTCGAATGTAGAAAAGATCGGTGGTACCGTCGAGATCAACAGCTCGGTGGGAGAAGGCACGACGATTCAGATCCGTATTCCGCTGACTCTCGCCATCATTCCCGCTTTGCTGGTGGGCTGCGGTGGCAATCGTTTTGCAATCCCACAGGCCAGCTTGCTTGAACTGGTTCGTCTCGATCCTTCAAGTACAACTCGCTCCATAGAATGGGTCGATGCTGCTCCAGTGCTTCGCCTTAGAGGCAAGCTACTGGCCCTGCTCGATCTCGGCCAGGCTCTTGGCCTTCGCTCTCAGCCACCGGCTGAAGATGCTTTTGTTGTTGTGGTCGAAGCAGGTGGCCGCAAATTTGGCCTGCTTGTTGATTCCGTCCTCGATACCGAAGAAATCGTAGTCAAGCCGTTGCATCGCCTGCTCAAAAATCTGGGTGTCTATGCCGGAGCGACGATTCTCGGAGACGGCCAGGTTGCCCTCATTCTCGACATCGCCGGCCTTGCCAAGCGCAACGGGATGAGCGCAACCCGCAAGCTTGTTGAGGCAGAGTCAACTCAAGGTCAATCTGCGGTTGATGATGGGGCCAGATCCTTGCGCCTTCTCATGACTCGCGTAGCTCAGAATCGCGTGGCCTTCCCGCTTGAAGAAGTAACTCGAATCGAAGAAATTCCGGCCAACTCGGTGGAGCGTTCCGGTCCTCGCGAGGTTCTGCAATACCGGGGCCGGATTATGCCACTGGTCAGAATTGGGGATTGCCTCGGCGAGCTGCGTTCGCCTCACCCTCCGGATTTGATTCATGTCGTCGTCTGCCAGCTTCGTGGCACCCAGGCCGGCCTCATCATCGATCAGATTGAAGATATCTTCGAAGAAAAAGTCAAAATCGAACGTTTTGGCAACGAGCGCTGTGTCGCAGGCTCGCTGGTAGCTGGAGGCAAAATCGCCGATCTGCTCGACCTTGAACGGATCGCCGAATTCGCTGGCTTTGAGAGGAGACCGTGATGACGCAATACTGCACCTTCTATCTTGCCAACAAGCACTACGCTCTGCCGATGATGGATGTCCAGGAGGTCATGCTCCAGCAGGAACTCACGCCCGTCCCACTGGGCTCTTCCGTGGTTCGTGGCCTCATGAACCTGCGCGGCAACATCGTTTTGAGCATCGACATGCGGCGTAGGCTCCGCCTTCCGGACAGTTCCCCAGACCAGGAATCAGTTCAGATCATTACCCAGGGCCCGTCGGGACTGGTGGGCTGGATGGTCGATCAGATGGGCGAAGTCGCTGAACTCGATCCCACCTGCAGCGAAATCCCGCCTGGAACTGTCTCTGCCGCCAGCCGTGAAGTTTTGCAGTCTGTATTCCAACTTGAGACCGGTTTACTTCTGGTTCTAGACGCCCAGAAGGTTCTCGAAATGGATCAGGACCGCCCCGAGATGACACAAGAAGGGGCACGCGAGCTCGCCTGAGCCTACACGTGCCAAAAAGCAGTCCGGCAAAAACGCGATCTGTCGTGATCCCAATAGACCGGCTCGAACCCTACCAATTGAGCGCAATGGAGAATTTGCAATGAACCCAGTTTCTTTTGAATCCACACCCCCAGCCGCATTCCAGCCAGGAATGCCACTCCCCACCCAATCCAAACCGTCCTCTCAGCCTGGTCTGCTTGAAGATATTGAAGTTCTGCAAAGCGCTTTTGATGGATTGGGCACCAGCATTTTTCTTGCCGACCGTGACCTCAACCTGATTTACATGAACCGTCGTGCCAAGAACGTACTCGGTGGCATGGAAGCAGATCTCAAAGCCGCTTTCCATCTCGGCGTTGACGAGCTGATCGGGCAATCCCTCGATATCTTCCACGGCACCCGTGCCGCGCAAATTCGCGCTCGTCTGAGCGATGTGCGCAATCTGCCGATCCGCTCTGAAATCCGGATCGGTACCCGAATCCTCGATCTCAACGTCAATGCCGTCGTCAAGCCATCGGGTGAGTACGCGGCAATGGTTGTCAACTGGGAAGACATCACCGAAACCAAGCGCCTGGCTACTGACGTCGAGCGCATGAATCAAATGGTGGAAAACGCGCCGATCAACATCATGCGTGCCAATACCGATCTGGTCATGGAATACATGAATCAGGCCAGCATCACAACCTTGCGCAAGCTCCAGCACCTGCTCCCGATTAAGGTAGAGGATATTGTTGGCAAGTCGATCGACATTTTCCACAAGAATCCTGAGCACCAGCGCAAGCTGCTCTCAGATCCGAAGAATCTCCCCTACAGAGCCAAATTCAAGCTCGGCCCGGAAACTCTTTCTCTCCTGGTAAGCGCCATCATCGACGGAAAAGGTGTCTATCTAGGCCCCATGGTTACCTGGGAAGTCATCACAAATGAAGTGGCCAACGAGGCAAGACAAGCCGAGATCATGGAGCAACTGGCGCTCACTGCCAGTTCCGTCATGGAGAACTCCAATTCGCTGAACAGTATCAGCCAGCAAATGACCGGTAATGCGGAAGAGACCGCCACTCAGGCCGGCATTGTCTCGGCCGCCAGTGAAGAAGTCTCCAAAAACGTAGAAGTCGTCTCTACCGGCGCTCAACAAATGCTGACTTCCATCCGCGAAATCGCCAAGAGTGCCAACGAAGCAGCAAGAGTTGCCAAGAACGCGGTTGGTGTGGCTGAGAATACCAACACCACCATCAGCAAACTCGGCGAGTCCAGTATCGAAATCGGCAAGGTGATCAAGGTCATCACAACCATTGCGCAACAAACCAACCTGCTTGCGCTCAACGCAACAATCGAGGCCGCACGAGCGGGTGAAGCAGGCAAGGGCTTTGCCGTCGTCGCCAACGAAGTGAAGGAACTGGCCAAAGAAACCGCCAAGGCCACTGAAGAAATTGGTCGCAAGATCGATACCATTCAGGGTGATACCCGCTCCGCTGTAACCGCCATCGCTGAAGTCAGTGGCATCATCAACCAAATCAACGACATCTCGAATGTCATTGCTGCAGCAGTCGAAGAACAGACCGCCACCACAAACGAAATTGGCCGCAACGTCTCGCAGGCTGCTCAGGGCACCAATGAAATCGCCCGCAACATCTCAGGCGTGGCCACTGCCGCTCGCAATACTAGCTCCGGTGCTGCCGATATGCAAACCTCTGTAGCTACCCTAACCAAGGTTGCAAACAAACTGGATGAACTGGTTGCCAAGTTTGAACACTAAACCATGACAGGCAGGCGTCTACTCCAAGCCGGCGACCGCATCCGAGTTCTCGTCGTTGACGACTCGGTTGTGGTTCGCCGCACCATTACTCTCGCTCTCGAAGGCGACCCACAACTGGAAGTTGTCGGCGTTGCCAGCAGCGGCGAACTTGCCCTGCAAAAAGTCGATCAACTCAACCCCGATGTAATCACCCTCGATGTTGAGATGCCCGGCATGAATGGCCTGGACACTCTCACAGAGTTGCGAAAGCGCCGAACCAACGTTCGGGTTGTAATGCTCAGCAGTCTCACTCAGGGAGGGGCCGAGGTAACTATTGAGGCTCTCTCAAGAGGTGCCGACGATTGCGCTTCAAAATCTTCCGGTGGCCAGTCTGTAGAAGAAAGCGTTGTCACGCTTCGGGCTCAGCTTTGTCCCAAGCTGAAGCAATTCTTTCACTTTGCTTCTGCCACCCCGCGCACAATCCAGCCAGCACCAGATTCCGGCAACATCCGCTCTGCAGCCCGCATCATGCCGAAAGGCGAACTGGATGCCGTTGTTCTCGGTATCTCAACCGGAGGGCCAACTGCCCTGGCGCAACTGATACCGGCTCTTGGCTCTCAGTTCCGGCTCCCGCTCCTGATTGTCCAGCACATGCCGCCGATGTTCACGCGACTCCTCGCCCAGCGGCTCGATTCGCAAAGTGAACTGTCCGTAGTTGAGGCTGAAGCTGGCATGCCCGTTGAGGCCGGCAAGGTCTACATCGCCCCGGGCGACTTTCACATGCAAGTGAAGCGCCGCATGAACTCTATCGAAATCGCTCTCGATCAGGGGCCGCAAGAAAACTGCTGCCGCCCCGCCGTCGACGTCCTCTTCCGCAGTGCCGCCGAAGTTTGGGGCAAATATGCGGCCGCTGTTGTGATGACTGGCATGGGTCAGGATGGCTGCGCTGGCGCACGCTCTCTCTGGGCAGCCGGTTCGCCCGTCATCGCCCAGGACGAAGCTACCAGCGTCGTTTGGGGCATGCCCGGTGAACTGGTTCGCTCCAAGCTTGCAGACCAGGTTCTCCCTCTCAATGAGATACCCAACGCCTTGTTGAACTTCAGCAAGCGGAGACGCCTGTGAGCCTGCCTGAACTCAACACCACCAGCTACCGTTTTCTGTGCGATTTCATTTCAGAACATGCAGGCATTGAATTGGGTCCCGATCGTCAATATCTGGTTGAGAGCCGTCTCGAGCCAGTCATGCTCGAAACCCAATCCAAATCTCTCGCCGATCTGTGCAGGGCCCTCATTCGTGAAAACGAATTCTCCTCGAGCAAACCTACGCTCAAGCGTAAGATCATTCACGCCCTCAGCACACACGAAACCTCCTTCTTCCGGGATCCAGAGCTTTTCAAAACTCTGCGTAAAGAAATCCTGCCGGCTCTTCTTGCCAATAGTCCCACCGGTCAACTCAAGCTCTGGTCTGCGGCAGCCTCCTCCGGGCAGGAAGCCTACAGTATGGGAATTCTCTTCGCCGATATGGGAATTCATCCGCCCCCGCTTTTGCTTGCCACGGATATATCCTCCATCGTTTTGGAAGTTGCCGAAGCAGGCAT
>CANGVB010000048.1 GCA_947456995.1 Bryobacteraceae bacterium
CAAGCGTGTGTACATGGAGACCAACAAGGGCGATCGGGACCGCATTGAGCTGGTGCTCAAGCGTGTGTACATGGAGACCAACAAGGGCGATCGGGACCGCATTGAGCTGGTGCTCTTTGACCCCGCAACGATGAAAGAAGAATTCATCGAGACCGACCCGATGAAGCGGGTAGACCTTGGTGGTGTCGTTTTCTCGGAAGTGACCGAAGAATTGGCTCTCACCACTTACACCGATGAGAAAACCCGCCGCTACTTCAAGGACAAAAAACTCGAGGCGGATTACAAGTGGCTGCAGTCGAAACTGCCAGGCCGGGAAATCGGAATGGGATCCCGCACTAGCGACGAGCAACTTTGGCTGATCTCGGCGACAGGCGATACCGAACCCGGCTCAACATACCTCTTCGATCGCAAAAACAAGAAGCTGACGCTGCAGTATGTCGTGCGTGAGAAGCTGCCGCGTGAGTCGCTCTCCTCGATGCAGCCAATTCGCTACAAGTCCTCGGATGGCCTTGAAATCCCCGCCTATCTCACCCTGCCAAAAGGCCTGAGCGGCAAGAGCCTGCCCACAATCATTGTTCCTCATGGCGGCCCCTGGGCTCGCGATTTCTGGGGCTACAATTCTCTGGCGCAGTTCTTTGCCAACCGCGGCTATGCAGTGCTTGCGGCTAACTTCCGCGGCTCCACTGGCTACGGCAAGAAGTTCCTCAACGCTGGCAACGGCGAGTGGGGCAAGAAGATGCAGGACGACCTCACATGGGGTGTCAAGCACCTGATCGCAGAAGGCATTGCCGACCCCAAGCGCGTGGCAATCCTCGGTGGCTCCTACGGTGGCTATGCGACGCTGGCTGGCGTTGCTTTCACCCCAGACGTGTACCGCGCAGGTGTCGATATTGTTGGACCCTCGAACCTGAACACGCTGCTTGAAGCGATTCCTCCCTATTGGGAAGCTGGCAAGAAAATGATGTTCTCGCGCATGGCCGATCCCGGCACGGCAGAGGGCAAAGCGTGGCTCAAAGAACGTTCGCCACTGACGGCGGCAGACAAGATCAAGACCCCTCTGTTTGTGATTCAGGGCGCAAACGACCCGCGTGTGAACAAGGCCGAAGCCGAGCAGATTGTAATTGCCTTGCGCGACCGCAAGTTCCCCGTGGAATACATGCTAGCCCCCGATGAAGGCCACGGCTTTCAGCGCCCTGTGAACAACATGGCGATGTTTATGGCGATTGAGAAATTCCTCGCCAAGCACCTTGATGGTCGCTATCAGGAAGGTGGCACGCCTGAAGTGCAGAAGCGCTTGACCGAGATCACAGTAGACCCGGCGACCGTGAAGCTGGCACCGAAAGTAGATGCCAGTGCAGCCTCGATTCCGAAGACGGCGATGGGATTGACGCCGGGCGTCTACAAGTATCAGGCCAAGATTTCTGTCGCGGGCCAGGAGATTCCGATCAAGCTTTCAACCACGATCAAGGAAGAAGGCGGAGTCTACGTTGCTACCGATTCGATGGACACGCCGATGGGTCAGGTAACCGACGAAGCCACGCTCGACAAGGCAACGCTTGAGGTAAAGAAGCGCAGTGTGCGTCAGGGCCCGATGGCTCTCGATGTCACCTACGTCGATGGCAAGGCTTCCGGCAAGATGGCCATGAACGGCCAGGATCGCCCGATTGCTGCCGACACCGGAGGGGCGTTGTTTGCCGACTCTGCAGCCGCACAGTTCTCGATCGGCGCGCTTCCGCTGGCCGACGGCTACAAGGCGACCTATCGCAACTTCGACTTGCAACGGCAGAAGCAGAAGCTGATGCAGTTGCAAGTGGCGGGCTCAGAAAGCATCACCGTACCGGCTGGCACGTTTGACTGCTACAAAGTCGAACAAAGCTCGGCCGAAGGCGGGCCGGAGAAAGCCACCATCTGGATCGACAAGGCGACTCGCAAGTCAATCAAGGTGAGTTCAATCATGCCCGCAATGAATGGCGCAACGATGGTAATGGAGTTGCTGCCCTAACGGGCGAGCGGATAGGTAAGACCTTCCATCAACCAGTCGCGATTGAGCTGGACAGCCTCGGTAAGAGTCTGTACCAGCTCTTCGCGTTTTTCGTAGAGACGATAGCCGGTGCGGGGGCGCAGATACCCGCGCGCCTTGGGGTTGTGTTCAAAAAGGTGCTCTTCGCCCACTTCTTCGGCCTTCTTCTGGTAGTAGGCGCGATTGTCGAGCAGGGCTTTGATGATGAAAGGCATGAGCAACGAGTAGTCGCTCTGCAGGCTCTCGGTAGCCTCGGTGTAGGTGTCTTTGTCGACCTTACCCCAGGTGACGGCTTCGGCCGGGAAGCAACTGGAGAGTGAGCCGTCTGTGACTGGTGCCGTGACGATTTGCACGTCGAAGTTATAGCCACGTACGTTGGGCAGGCCCAGGATCTGGCCGAGGGCGGGCTCTGGTTGCAGGTTGAAGTTCTTCGGTACGCCGCCGCCGAGTACGAGTGTGGCAAGCGCGCCCACAGGGTTCTTGAAGAGGCCCCAGTAGTGATACGCGCAGGCTTCAAAAACTTCAGCATGCAGGTCCAGATCGAATGAGTATTCGTCAATCAGGCCGGCCTTCTTCATGGCCCAGAGCTTCATCGAATTGAGAAAAACACTACCATCGCCCGGTGCCCCTACAAAGACGGGGACGGCGAGGCGGTTGCAGGCAGCGAGCAGGCCTTCCTCCACTCCATTGGCTTTCTCTTGCTTTGAATAAAACTTACCCAGCAGGTTACGCATCTCGGTGCCGGTCATCTTGCGCTGAAACTCAGGCAGTTGCAGCATCGCGGTGAGGAAACGATCCTGATCAAGCAGCACGTCTTCGTCGAAAGCCATGTCGGTAACGCGGATCGTACGTTCGTCACGCAGCGCGCCGTCGTCCCCGAAGATCGGCACTTCGTGGACGGGGTTCTTGTGGCCGTCGAGGCTGCGGTGGCCATCGTGATAGCAGACGGCGTCAGTCGTGGAAAGGTAAGCAACCCAGCCGGTTTCGAGCAGCGGCAGCAGCCAGGTCTGGTGTTGGCCGCTCACCGTGATCGGGCCGGCGATGGCGACCGTGATCGGGCAGCCCATGCCAATGGCCGTATCGAGGATCGAATAGACCCGGCGCAGAAAGGCTCCGCCAAAGGCAGGCAGGCAGTTGATGAAAACTTCGTGCAGGCTATTGCACTCGTCGACACGCTTGGTCAGGACAGTGCGCTTGTCAGGGTGGTGGTGTTGGTTCATTGGCTTACGACGTTTGTGAGTTGTTGCAGGATTTCCTGAAGTAGTGGGGATTGTGGATAAGGATGGCCATGATACTGGCGGAAGCCTTCACCGAAGGCGAGCCCGGCGAGGCTGCCGCGCTTGGCTGTCCAGCGTGTAGCGGTTTCAACATAGTCATCCATACCGTGTTGCTTCTTGAGCCAATTGCGTTGGGACGCGTGGCAACCGACGAGAGCTTGTTTGAGTTCGATCACCTCAGCGACGTCGACAACAAATTCCGGGCGCAGAATGTTGCCGTCGCGATCGATGCCGTCTGCGGAATCCATAAAGTAGAGATGCGGGATACGGTCGATTGCGGTGAACTCGCCGGTAGAGTAGTTGGGCGCAGAGGCACCAAAGCAAGCGTCGCGGACCAGCGCGTGTGTGGCTTCGTGGTCGCAATGATAGTCGGGATTGTTCGAGGTGATGACGATGTCGGGACGCGTCTCGCGGAGGATCTGTGTGACACGGCGACGGCCGGCATCATCGTTAAAGATGGCCAGATCACGGAATTCTGCGCAAAGGTAGTCGGCACCAATCATGGCGGCAGCGGTGGCTGCTTCCATGCGTCGAATCGATGAAATTTCAGAGGGCCCCATCTCGGCGGAGCCACAATCGCCGGGGGTCATTGTGCATATGGTGAGTGAGATTTCAGTACGTGCCAGTAAGGCGAGAGTGCCGCCGGCGAGGATCTCAACGTCGTCTGGATGGGCGTGGATGGCCAGAATTCTCATAGGTTTTGTGGGGAATCCCCATTCTCGCATGCAGATTGAAGGCGCGGGATTGATAAGATCAATGGTTTATGAGTCTCAGAAGCTACACGATTACTCAAGGGCGTGACCGCGCGCCAGCGCGCTCCATGTTGAAGGCCATTGGCTTTACTGACGAAGATCTGCGCAAGCCGATCATTGGCATTGCCAATACCTGGATCGAAACGATGCCGTGCAACTACAACTTGCGCGACCTCGCCGTCAAGGTAAAGGAAGGCATTCGCGCCGCAGGCGGAACGCCGATGGAATTCAACACGATCGCAATCTCAGACGGCGTGACGATGGGCACCGAAGGTATGAAGGCCAGCCTGGTCAGCCGCGACATGATCGCTGATTCGATCGAGCTTTGCGCTCGTGGCTACATGTTTGACGGAATCATTGCGCTGGTTGCCTGCGACAAGACGATTCCTGGTGCAGCAATGGCATTGCTTCGCCTGAACATCCCTGGCGTCATCATGTACGGTGGCACAATCATGCCGGGCAAGCGCAATGGCATCGACATCACATTGCAGGATGTGTTTGAAGCCGTCGGCGCGAATGCAGCCGGCAAGATTTCTGATGAGGAATTGCTCGACATCGAAAACAAGGCCTGCCCCGGAGCTGGTGCTTGTGGTGGTCAGTTTACGGCCAATACGATGGCCACGATCATGGAACTGATTGGTCTTGCTCCGATGTTCACCGGTAGCACTCCGCAGGTGGACCCGGCAAAGAACGATGTCGCCGTTCGTTGCGGCAAGATTATCGTTGATGCAGTGAAGCGTGACCTCAAGCCCCGCGACATCTGCACCAGAGCAGCCTTCGACAATGCAATCGCAAGCGTCGCAGCCACTGGTGGCTCAACCAATGCCGTGCTGCACCTGCTCGCCATGGCACAAGAAGCCGGCGTTGAGCTGAAGATTGATGACTTCCAGGCGATCAGCGCCCGCACCCCGCTGCTCAGCAATCTCAAGCCTGCCGGCAAGTTCACCGCAGCTGACGTTCATACCGCTGGCGGCATTCCCGTAGTTGCCAAATACCTGCTGGAAGGTGGGTTTGTGGATGGCACCACGATGACGGTTACCGGCGAGACCTTTGGCGAGGAAGCCATGAAGGCTGTGCCAACGCCAGGCCAGGAAGTAATTCAACCCACTACCAACCCGATCAAGAAGTCTGGTGGCCTCGTGATCTTGCGTGGTTCTCTTGCTCCCGACGGTTGCGTGATCAAGGTCACCGGGATTGAGCGCAAGGGCCAGCGTGGCCCGGCGAAGGTTTATGAGCGCGAAGAAGACGCGATGAAGGCTGTTACCGGCGGCGAGATCAAGGCTGGCGACGTTGTAGTAATTCGCTACGAAGGCCCCAAGGGCGGCCCCGGCATGCGTGAGATGCTGGGCGTAACCGGCGCCATCATGGGCGTAGGTCTGGGCGACACAACCGCGCTCTTGACCGATGGCCGCTTTAGCGGAGCAACCCGCGGCTTCATGGTGGGCCACGTGGCGCCTGAAGCTGTCGACGGCGGCCCGATCGCCTTTGTCGAAAACGGTGACATCATCAACATCGATATCGAAAATTGCAAGATCGATCTCGAAGTGGATGAAGCTACGCTCGCTGCACGCAAAGCCAAATGGACCGCACCGGAACCGAAGTACAAGACTGGCGTTTTTGCCAAGTACATCAAGACGGTAGGTTCGGCCAGCGAAGGCGCGATTACCTCCAAGATCTTCTAGAAAAGCGGATTCACAAATATGTACTCGATGGACAACATGAAGAAATTCCCCAAGATGGGGAAGCTCGCGCCAGACGCTATGGCTGCGTTTACTGCTTTCGACAAAGCAGCAATGGCCGATGGTGCGATTCCAAAGAAGTACAAGGAACTCATGGCTCTGGCAGTCGCGCTCACTACACAGTGCGTGTACTGCCTGGAGATCCATCGAAAAGCAGCATTGCGCGCAGGTGCCACCGAGGAGGAACTTACCGAGGTGGCACTTGTAGCAGCCGCTTTGCGCGCCGGGGCTGCCATGACTCATGGCACTCACCTGATTTCTGAAGAAACTGTGATTGAATAGCAGAGAGGATTTTTGAACCAGATGAAACGATTCGCGAGCGCAACCCTGTGGGTTTTCCTGTTGGCAGTAGCATGGCACTTGTCCCCTGGTGGGCCCAATGCAGTGATGGGGCAGGCCGGCGGCGCCGGTGTGAGTGGCGAGGGCAAGTACAAGTTCCGTGTACTTTACACCTCGTCCCATCTGCCTGAAGAAGCCCAGAAGGTACTCAAGGCAGCCCATGGTGGCTTCGCAATCGACCGTCGCCCCGGCAAGGGCGAAGTCTATTTCTCGTTGCCCGGCGCGGGAATCGTTCAGATCAGCTCAGACCTCAAGACCACAAAGATGCTCGCCACCGACCCCTCGATGCGCGACACCAATATGCACAACGCGATGTTCTGGCAGGCCAAGGACGGCACACCCTTCCTTAGCTTCCCGGGCAACGGCGTGGGCAAAGTCTTCACCACAGGCATCGACGGTAAGTTGATCCACACCCTGAACGCCCCAGATGGCAAAACCGACATGGGCCACCCCGTCGCCACCGACTATTTCGCCGGTCGCGGCAATTTCATCCCCACCGACGTAGAACAGCTCGACGGCATGTTCTATATCCCCACCGGCTACTCGAATCTTGATTTCGTATTGACGGCAAAGATCACCAGCACCAACCCTTTCAAGGCCGCCTGGCACGACCTCGCTTTTGGCGGACGCGGCACAGCCGCCGGACAACTTGGCACAGGCCATGGCATCACAATTCCTCCTGGCACAACACGCATCGACGTTTCAGATCGCCCCAATTCAGAGATTGATCGCTACACCCGCTACGGCCAGTATCTTTCCACCTTGCGCATGCCGCTTGGCTCCTTCCCCTGCGACGTTTACTACATGGATAACTACGCTGTAGTAGGCTCGCTGCACGGGCCGGATCGCAGCAAGGGCGCACCGATCTACCTGCTCGAAAACGACAAGCTGGTTTCGACTGTGATGGCCAAGGAAGACCTGGGTCTTGCAAACTTCCAGCACATCCACAACGCTGTGATCAAAGAAGTGAACGGCAAGATGTACATCATCGCGCAGGCCTGGAACCCGGGCGACTTCGCGATCCTCGAACAGATCAAGTAGTAGTAAGAATCGGAAATGGCCCGGCGGTGGTGACGACTTCAGTGTCGTCGCCCTCGTCGGGATCAAGATAGCGGCTGTCGAGCAGACGCTGCAATTTCACGTTACCCATCGCGCTCAAGAGGGAATCCTTGAGATTCGGGTGATCCTGCTCCATCTCGGCAAAGAAGTCCCGCACACTGCGGCGCACTGTGCCTGTCTTTTGAGAACACCCGCAAGGAATCACCGGGCAACCCAGCATTTGCGCATAGGCTTTGGTGAGGGTCTCGGGGGTGTAAACCAGAGGCCGGATGAGACGGAAGTCTTTGTCCTTCGAATAGGTGACCGGAGGCAGCGAACTCAGCGCCCCGGTAAACATCGCATTGCGCAACAGCGTCTCGCAGAAATCGTCAGCAGTATGGCCAAGCGCGATGACATTGACGCCCAGGCCTTTGCAAACTTCATAGACAGCCCGACGGCGGAAGCGTGAACACATGTCGCAACCGTGATCGGGCTCGTCATCGATCAGACGCAGGCTCGGCGGGTCGGTAAAGCAATGCCACTCGATTCCACGGGAGAGCAACCATTCCCCATAAGGCTGGATTGGCGCCAGAAACTTGCCCTGCTCAATCGTGAAGGCGCAAACAGTGAAATTGATAGGAGCCCGCCGTTGCAACGCAAGCAGGGCCTCCAGCAGAGTCACCGAGTCTTTGCCGCCAGACACACCAACGGCGACGCGGTCTCCTTCGCGAATCATTTTGAATTTGGTTACGGCCTCTCCGACTTTACGGAGCAGCGCTTTTTCGAGGTCCAAGATTCTATTATCGGCGACTTTAGAAGGCTGCGGGCAACTGGATTACTTCAAAGTGTGAAAGGTCCTGCCCTTTGGACTTTAAAGCAGCAAAGCATTCGGCAGGAGTTTTGGCCACAGCGGCTATCTTTCGCAAAGGGAGACGATTAGCGTCGTACAGTTCCAGCGCAACCCAGTAACCGGTGAGTTGTTCACGCAAGGGGAGGCTCAGCTCTTCTGGAGCATGCCCAAGGGCCTCAGAGATCATCATTGCCGGTTCAGTTCTTCCAGTAGTGCGGGCATACCGCGACGGCGATAAATATCCGATAGACGCTGTTCTTCGAGGCTGCCCGGAATCAGCTTGGCGAGGCGTGCTTCATCGCGGAAAGCACTCGGCGGCACCCAGACATCTCCATTGGCAAACTCAACCTGCTGCACAAAGCCCGTTAGACTCTCAACCTTCATCGGCAAACCCATCGGCCGATTCAGCGTAACGTTGGCCGATGGCTGCACGGAAGCCCCGCCTTTGGGCTTCATCACCATCACTGCCGGCAAGGACCCTGCCGAAAATTCACGGCCTTCCTGATCGCGAACCAGCAAACCCAGTTCAATCGAACGAACCTCACGCTTGTCGCGATTCTGGAAGGCTAGCTCTAGAATCTGCAACTGATTGCCGCTGCCAACAGCAACGGCCTTGATCCCCTCCACAGGCAGATCGGGTTGCGACAGAAATGCGGTTTCGATATTGCGGGCATTGGCAAGCGTGGCCGAAGAGCGCGCCAGACGCACATCCAGCTTGGGGCGGCTATTATCTCGCGCCAAAACATCAAGCATCGTGCGGCGCAGAGCGTCTTCGCCACTACGTGCAAGAATCATGCGCAAATGCTGCCGGTCACGACGAGCCTCGGTCTCCCAGGCGGTCAACTGACGGCGGCTGCCCAGACGATTTGGGCCAAAGAAAGAAAGATCTTCAAACAGGATCCCGTCCAGTTGCACCTGAACCACGGCCGCGCCAGAGCCACCGTTGGGCTGCAAAAGTCGCAGATCGATCTTGACTGGAAATTCCTGCCCCGGGTAAACATCAAGGCTCGGCACAGAAACACTAGCCTTGCCCCCTGCAGCAACTTCCTGAGAACTCACCTGCAAGCTGATTCCACGCACCCGCAAGCGGCTGTTGTTCTTGAGCTTGAGCGATGTGCGTACGTCCACAACGTAGGCACCGCCGCGAGCAATCGCGCGAGATTCACCCCACCCTGAGCTCACCACCGACACCGGAGCATCGGCAGGAAAATTCACCTTGAGTCCGTCCTGGGCCACAAGCGACGAAGCAAGCAGCGAAATCCCAAAAAGAGCCTTATTCAACATAGATTTGACTCACAGTCACTTGGCCTGAATCCTGATCGACAACTGAGGAGCGCACGCTACCTTCAAGACCAACTTCGATTCGGTTTGATCTCGAAGCTACATTGCGCAGAATCATGCCCCGGCCACGGCTCTCAACACCCACGCCATTTTCATCGCCGCGAAGCAGGAATCCACCACTACGCACTTGCGCCACGGCCGAAGGAGTAGGCCGCGAACCAGGGCCAGCGAGGAACCAGCCCGTAATCACGATGACCGTCATGGCAACAATCGCTACCGCGGCGCGCCAGGGAATATAGCGCTCTTCTTCTTTACGTCCACTGCCCTGATGGATGGCATCCACATCAAGGCCCAAACGGATGTTGCCAAGCATCTCCGCCTCAAGCTGGTCCCACTTGATGGCACGCGGCAATTCAAAACTGTCTACAGCAAGATCCACGCGAGACCGGTCAGAGCGGTAAGACGCTACCATTGCCCGGCAGGCTGGGCAAACCAGGCAATGGGCCTGAGATTGTAGCTTCAGTATCAAGGGAAGGTCGCCGCTCGAAGCCAGTGCAGCCTCTTGTTCAGAAAAATGTCTCATTGCGCCTCCTTCCTCTTTTCGTAAATAGCTCGAAACTTCGTGCGTGCATTGGCGATGTGAGAACGCACCGTGGCTGGAGAACAGCCCAGGATCTCAGCAACCTCATGCGCCGGCATATCCTCGACGTCACGAAGAACCAGCGCGGTTCTCTCCCGCACGCTCAACGACTCCAGGCAATGATCGAGATAAGCGGCTTCTTCGCTGCGCAGCATCTCAACATCGGCACGACGGCTAACCGGGTCTGGCAGCGGCTCTACCAGAGAATCAATTTCGGTAAAGTTCACACGGGCCTTGCGACGCAGGAAATCAATCGCCGTATTGCTGGCCACGCGGCCCAGCCAGTGGTTGGCCTTCTCAATGTCTTTCAACTGATCTTTGCGCTGAAGTGCCTTGATGAACGTATCCTGCGTCAGGTCTTGCGCATCGGCGACATTACCGACAATTCGGTAGATCAAGGCGAATACACGGCGAAGATTTTCGCGCACAAACCGATCCTGCAGCTCTCGCTCTGAGGCGCCGGGGCTCGAATTGGGTGCGGATTTGGCCGACAATGGTGACTCCACTTCCCGTACTATCGCCACAAAGCTCATCTATCATTACTTGACGCTCGAAGATTCCAAAGCGTGCAGTGCGGCAATTCAGGTCTACGATTGAATTATATGAGACCCGTCCATGTTGCCGGAATCGGCAAGACCGCTTTCGGGGCCCTCGCCGGTCGAAGCCTGAAAGATCTGGCGGTGGAGGCAATCACCGCTTGCCTGTCAGATGCCGGAAAAAGCCCGTCTGATGCCGAAGCTGCTTACATTGGCAATTTTGACGCTCCCTCCTTTACGGGTCAGAACCATCTCGCACCCTTTATCGCCGGAGCTGCCGGGATTCATAACGTACCCGCAACTCGATTTGAGGCTGCTTGTGCCTCAGGCGGCAGCGCGCTATTCCACGCAATGCAGGCAGTAGCAAGCGGCAGCTACAACAACGTCCTGGTGTGTGGCGTCGAAAAGATGACCTCGCAGACCACGGCCAGAGTTGCGCAGATCCTTGCCGGGGCTGGCGATGCGGAACTCGAGTCGCAGATCGGTGCCACATTCCCGGCGATCTTCGCCATGATCGCTCGCCGTCATATGCACCAGTACGGCACCACGCGCGAGCATCTGGCGGCAGTAGCCGTGAAGAATCACTACAACGCCAGTCTCAACCCACACGCCCACCTGAAGAAGGTGATCACTCTCGAACAGGCGCTAGCCGGCAAACCCGTGGCCGAGCCCTTCACGATTTACGACTGCTCGCTGGTAAGCGACGGCGCGGCCGCAGTCTGGATCAGCTCAGAACCCGCAGCGATTCGGATCGCGGCCTGCGCACAGGCCTCAGGCCCAGTCTCGCTTGCTGACAAAACCGACATCACCACACTCGAAGCAACCCGGCTTGCTGCAGCTAAGGCCTACAAGCAAGCCGGGATCGAGGCAAGCGACATCGACATCGCCGAAGTACACGACTGCTTCACCATCGCCGAACTGATCGCCATGGAAGATCTGGGCTTCGTCGAAAAAGGCGGCAGCGGCCCCTGGGTGGCCTCGGGCGCAACCGGCATTCAGGGAAGCCTTCCCGTGAACACCTCTGGTGGCCTTAAGGCGAAGGGGCACCCGATCGGTGCCACCGGCGTTGCCCAGATCTGTGACCTCATTTTGCAAATGCGAGGCGAGGCCGGCCCCCGACAGGTAGCCAAAGCCAACACCGCACTGGCACAAAACCTGGGTGGCAGCGGAGCCACCAGCGTTGTCACCATTCTTCAGAGGAACTAGCATGCGCCAAGCCATCGTCTACACAGAAACAGTGATCCACTCGGCACCCGAGCAGTTTGCCGC
>CANGVB010000049.1 GCA_947456995.1 Bryobacteraceae bacterium
GAGGGCGTTACCCTTATGCTCTTCTTCGCCAATCGAAAGCAGGCCAACTCTGGGGCGATGAACGCTGAAAATGGCACGGCTGTAGATGTGACCCATGAAAGCGAATTGAGCCAGCATTTCAGCGGTTGCGTCCACGTTTGCGCCAACATCGACAAGAACTGTCGGTGTGCCTTTTAAGGTAGGAAACGCTGTTGCCAGGGCAGGGCGGGAAACGCCTCGGATCATGCCTTGCACCAGCTTGGAGGTGGCCATTACGGCACCCGTGTTGCCGGCAGAAACGATTCCTGCAGCGTGACCATCCCGGACAAGACGAGCAGCCACGCGGATAGAAGAGTCCTTCTTGGTCCGCATGGCTTTTGCGGCAGAATCGTCCATCGTGATCACTTCACTGGCGTGGGTGATGGTGATGGGGAGGTTCTGCCACTTCCCGTGTTGATCGAGTTCTTCACGGATGATCTGTTCGCGGCCAACCAGGTTGACGGCTACGTCCAGACTCCGAACGGCGCGCAGTGCGCCTTCCACTTCGCTCTTGGGGGCGTGGTCGCCTCCCATGGCGTCGACGGCAATGGTAATCATTTACCGTGGATCAGTGGCTTAATACTTTTCTACTTCGAGGACGGCGCGGCCCTTGTAGAATCCGCAAGCGGGGCAGGCGCGGTGGGGCAGCTTGGATGCGCCGCAATTGGAGCATTCGCTACCGATGGCACGGGTCAGGCCATCATGGGCACGACGGGTGGAGGTGCGGCGCTTCGAGTGACGGCGTTTCGGATTAGGCATTTCAGTTTCCTTCTACTTATTCTTCAATTTCAAATCTTGTAGCGCGGTCCAGCGGGGATCAACGATCACCTGCTCACAATCACACTCGCGCTCATTCCAATTTTCACCGCAAGTGGGGCACAAGCCTGCGCAGTCCTCACGGCAAATTCTCTGCATTGGCAGTGCCAGAAGCACCTGCTCACGCAAAACTTCTTCCAGCTCAAGCCCTGCTCCCTTATAGAACGCAACAATGGCTTCTTCGTCATCCAGACTGGCTTCTTCAGGGGCTGCAGTACCTACAGGCTCCGGAGCGTAGACCAGGTCGAAAGTCTCAGAAATCGGCCACTGATACGAAGCCAGACACCGATCACAATCCAGTTGCATATCCACACTAAAGTGGCCTGTCAACCGAATCTCTTCGAGAATCTGTTTCAGTTCAGCCTGGGCTTCTACCTTCAGCGGAGAGGTCTGTCGCACCACCGCATCGAGAAAGTCGATTTCACCAATCGCAAACTCTTGCGAGACGCGCAGGGGACGCAATTCCATGTCCCGCACATTCAAATACATGCTTACCTCCTCGCCCGTTGGCGAGCCACAAAACCTTAAGTATACCCGAACTATGCCTTTCGCTGCAAATTCGCCTTGCAATCAAGGTGCCGGGCTTTAGGAATCAATGGTTTAGGAGTTGGGGAAACGGCTGTAAAGTTCCTTCAGGATGCCTACGGCATCTTCGGCAGCCTTGCGGTCTGGCACTTCGCTCGGGTTGTTGTAGCCCTCCATCTCGCCCGAACCCATGCTTTGAACCACGATGCCATCGCGCCGGGAAAGCACGAAGATCCCGTTGTACATCAGCCCGTAGCGCACCTCGGGCTGGGGGATCAACCAGGCAATCTGGCCACGGACGGGCACGATGCTTTCGTCTTTCCACAGTGCGCGGGCACCATAACCGGTGCAGTTGACGATCACCTTCTGGGGCAAGGTGGCCAACTCTGAGACTTCGTGAAACTCGATGTTTTCGATCTTGCCGCCTTCGACGAGAAAGTCGTTTATCAGTTGGCGTGAGTAGCCAGCGATGTTGAAGGTAAGGGTGGAATTGCGAAAGGCCGTTTTGGTGGGAAAGGGGTTTGCGGCGGGTGGCAGTTCTATGCTTCTTGGGGTGAGGTCTGAGACTCGATCCTGATATTTGGCAAAGGGGAGTGCGCCGTGTTCTTCCCGGCGGCTCTCGCCATCGGAGAGGCGGTAAATGTCGGCCCACTCCACCGGGTTGCCTGCCATGCCCAGATAACTTTCGTAGGTGTGGAATGAGTAGCGAGTCATTTTCTCCCACAGGGCAGGGAAGTCTGCTGAGACGGCATTCGAGAGCGCTACGCGGGAGTCTGGCGTCCAGGAGCCTGTCGCTCTGGAGGAGCGCACCTCGGGTGGCCGCTCTTTGGCGTAAATGGTAACCTTGGCGCCGGCGCGCTGGAGCAGGATGGCCGAGGTGAGGCCAAGTGCGCCACAGCCGATGACGGCGATATCGCGGGTGCCATGTGCCATCGCTTTTTCTACAGCAATCGCGCTGGAACCCCAGGAGAGAGACCAACCGCTGCCGCCGTGGCCGTAATTGTGAACCACGATTTTCTCTCCGACACGTTCGACTTCAAGCCTTGGGCCGGCTGCGCGGAAGGGGCGGGAGCAGACGGTGGTGCGAAAGATGCGGTCTCGTTCGGCGCGAATGGGCATCAATCGCGGCACTACATTTGGCGGAGGAGCCGGCAATTGCGATTTGTGCGCGCAGCCGGCGAGGGGCAGCATTCCCAGAAAAAGACGACGATCCATTCATTACCTCAGACGGAACAAAAGTAGATTGCTCTGCGGGCTCGTCGTGGGGCAGGCTGGCAATAGAAATGAATGTAGCAAATGTCCTTAGTGAGTGCTCTTGATGTCGTGCTTTTTTAAGCGATAGCGCAATGTGTCGCGGCTGATGCGCAGGATGCGAGCTGCCTCGCTCTGGTTTTCACCTGCTTTGTTCATGGCAGAAATCAAGAGTGCTTTCTCTTGTGCTTCGAGTGAAGGCAACTCGACGGCACCCGTTGGACGAGGTGCCGCGCCAGGTTGCAATAGATAGGCTGGCAAGTCTGCAACATCGAGCATTGTGGCCGGTGCCATCATGGCTGCGTGCCCGATGACGTTTTCCAGTTCTCGCACATTGCCTGGCCAACTGTGTCTCGATAGCACCATCTGTGCGCGATTGGTCAGGCCCTGGATGTGCTTGTTGTAGAGCTTTGAGTATTTGTCGAGAAAGTGACGGATGAGCAGGCGCAAATCGCCTTCGCGCTCCCGCAGGGCGGGCGTTGAGAGCTCCACCATCCCGAGGCGGTAAAAGAGATCTTCCCGAAAGGTGCCCTTTGCGATCTTTTCACGAAGGTTTTGATGGGTGGCGGCAATCACGCGGACATTGACCTTGCGAGCCTGCAGGCTGCCCAGCCGTTGCACCTCCTGATTCTGAAGTGCCCTGAGCAATTTGGCTTGTGTTGACAAGGGCATGTCTCCAATTTCATCGAGAAAAAGCACGCCTTCATGGGCATGTTCAAAGAGACCCAACTTGTCGGCGTTCGCCCCTGTAAAGGCTCCGCGTACGTGGCCGAAGAGCTCGCTCTCGAAAAGCGTCTCCACGACCGCTGAGCAATTGAGCGGGACAAAGTTTCCGCGGCGGGCCGGGCTCATTTGATAGAGCGCGCGTGCTACCAGTTCTTTGCCGGTTCCGGTCTCACCGGTGACCAGAATACTTCGGAAGTGTGGAGCGACACGGCGAATTTTCGAGAAGAGCTCTCCCATCGACGTGCTGTTTCCGATCATGCCCTCGAATTCAGAACTGGCGGCAAGGTTGGCTTCGATCTCCTGAGTCTTTCGGGCTGCTTCGTGCTTTTCGATCAGCACGCCGATTTTCTGTCTTAGAACGGTTGGTGTAACTGGCTTATTGATGTAGTCAGCCGCACCTTTTTGGATGGCCTCAACAGCGCTTTCGGTTGTGTAATGGGCGGTAACGAGCACCACATCGATGGACGGATCAAACTCCATCACACGCTCCAGCAACTCCATACCGCTCATGCCTGGCATCATCAGATCGGTTACGACGATTTGTGGGTGTTCAGTAAGAATGTGATCGAGTGCAAGCTCGGGATTTTCGAAGCTAGTGACCTTGAGATTTTCTGTCGTCAGCACTGCCGACAACAATTCCAGGCTTGCCGGGTTGTCGTCAATCAACGTCATGGTGATGGGCGTCATGATCTAAAGCTTACTCGGGCTTGAGCTGGCGGTCTACCGCTGCGAGCAAACGGCGAAACTGAACGGGCTTGGTGAGATAGTCTCGAAAGCCGGCCTGCTTGCCTCGATCACTATCGCCCTGCATGGCATAAGCGGTGACGGCAACGATTGGAATGTGTCGCAGATCGGGGTCTGCGAGAACTTTTTCGAGCACAGCATAGCCGTCGAGGCCGGGCATTTGAATGTCCATCAGTACGAGGTCTGGAAGCCACTCGCGCATGACGACGAGTGAAGATATGCCGTCTTCGGCCTCGCGGATTTCATGGCCTGCGTGTTCGAGTGTGGTACGCAGCAATTCGCGGTTGCTGGCCTTGTCGTCGACGATCAGAAGGCGAGCCATACTAGTGCACCCTTGGCGCCAGGCGCCGCACCATCGCGAGGAGTTTGTCTTTAGCGACAGGTTTGGTTAGATACTCTACCGCTCCCGCCTTTAGAACATTGTCGTCGGCCATTACCGAAACTACAGCTACTGGAATGTCCTTGGTTTCGCGTAATCCTTTCAGCGAGCGAAGTGCTTCGAGGCCACTTTCGCCAGGCAGAAGTAAATCGAGCAACACAAGGTCGGGGCGGATCTCCAGCGCTTTGACCAGGGTTTCGCGAATGGAATCGACGAAGACCAGTTCATAGCTGTTGACCTCAAGATACTCGCGCAGGAGTTCTCTCGCTGCCGAGTCGTCTTCGAGGGCCAGTACAATTGGCCTTTCGCGGCGAGGCCCGGTGGGCTCGCCTGCCGTGACGGGCAGGGTGAAGCTGAATTTACTGCCTTTGCCCAGCTCGCTCTCTACCCAGATCTTGCCGCCCATCTGTTCAATCAAACGGCGGCAGATGGCAAGGCCCAACCCTGTGCCTTCGCGAACGCCTTTGGTTGTGGCGGCGACCTGATAGAAGACGTCAAAGATTGATTCGTGGTGCTCTGGTGGAACCCCAATGCCTGAATCTGTCACCCGCAGAGTGACCATTCGATCTACCTCGCTGGCTTCTACTAAAATCGAGCCGCCTGAAGGGGTGAACTTAATTGCATTGCTGAGCAGGTTGAGCAGCAATTGATGCACTCTGACGCGGTCTGCCCAGGCCTCGAGACCGCTTGCGACGGAGCAATTGAGAGAAAGCCCTTTTGCTTCCGCCTGGGGTAGAACGCTCGATACTGTTTCTTCGATCAAGGTGTCGATGGCGATCACCTCGAGATGAAACTCAAGCCGGCCGGCTTCAATCTTGCTGAGATCGAGAATGTCGTTGATCAGCGTCAGAAGATGTTGGGAGTCTTTCTGAATATGCCGGATGAAGCGGGCTTGTTTTTCGTTGAGTGGCCCCTCCATGCCTTCGGCCAGGAGCTCTGAAAAGCCGATGATGGTGTGAAGTGGCGAGCGCAGTTCGTGGCTCATGCTGGCGAGGAATTCGCTCTTGGCGCGGGAGGCGGTTTCGGCGCGGCGGCGCTCTTCTTCCAGGCGTTCTTCAAAGCGGCGGCGCTCTGTAATGTCACGCAGTACGACCAGGTGTGCCGGCCGCCCCTGGTAGTTCATGGGGTGGCGTCTGGCCTCTACTTCGATTTGCTCACCATTTTTGCGCAGATGGCAACGAGGCCCGTTTTCTTCTTCCATTGGGCCGCTTCGGCCGGAGCAGCGAAGATCCTGAACGGTCATCCCGAGAAACTCTTCGCGCGAATAGCCATAGGTGATCATGGCCTGTGCATTGACGTCGAGAAATTGCAGCGTCTCCCGGTCATAGACGCAGCAAGCGACGGGAGTCAAATCAAAGAGCTGCCGCGTTTGCTCTGCAGTGTCACGCAGAGCTTCAGCCATGGATTCGGCCTCGCTGACGTCACGGATGATTGCGACAGTATGAAAGTCTTGCCCAACCCGGATTGGACTAATGCTGATCTGAACGGGAATTTCGACCCCATCCTTGCGAAGCGCCCGCAGCCTCATGGATTTCCCCATCGGGCGCACACTCGGAGCACTTGCAAAGTCTGCCCTGTGCCGCGCATGACCGGGTTTCAAGTGCAGCGGCACAAGATCATCCACTTTCATGGAAAGCAGTTCTTCTTGCGTATAGCCCAAGATTCGTTCACAGCTTGGATTTGCGAGAACGATGTTTCCTTGAGAGTCGACTTCCATCACTCCATCGGGTGCGGCTTCGAGCAAATATTCGAAACGGTTATCCATACTGATAATCGCTATCTTCCCACTGCCAAAACGTCTCGTCTTTCCCAGGCACCACTAAAGTACTGAGCCACCATCATGCCGAGGCTCATCCCGATCAGCATGCCGCCTTGGGAAAACCAGGCAATGCGAGGATCGCCCATCGGGATCCAGACCGTGGGCAGGTGGGCCAGGGCCATGCCAATCTGCATGACGATGCCATCAATCAGCAGCGTAGACCAGCCTCGGCCTTCGCGCCTGGCCTCAGCAAGGCAGCGTGCTTCGCGCCAGATTGGCGGCAGAGAGAAGGCCCACATTCCCAGACTCATCAAGGCATAGTGATCCATGTTGAAGGCATGGTGGCAGGTGGATCCAAACCAGAGTGACGGAAGCAACATGCCAAAGCCACCCCAGCCAGCCATCGCCAGATACATGTCGAGGTGGGCGCCCCATCTCATTCTTGTAAATGCGAAGGCGCTCAGGATTGTGGTGATTGCCAGGCCGCTAGCGATTCCAGTCGGCCAGGGGGAGATCTTCGCCAGCAGCGTGACCTGTGCGAGGCAACTGAGGGTGATCAGGTAAGGGTTCACGACAGGCTCTCCGCGGGTTTTGCTTTGCCTGGAGCTTCCCAATCCATCAGCCGCATGGAATCCAGGATCACGGTGAGACTTGAGGCCAGCATCAATAAAGCGGCGGCTACTGGGTGCAACCATCCGAGGGCTGCAAGGGTGATGCCGACTGCGTTGTAGGCGAGGGAGAAACCGATATTGCGGCGAATGGTTCTGCGCGCGGCGCGGGCGATCTCAATTGCTTCGGGTAAGGCGCGCCAATTCTGATGCAGCATGACAAAGCCACTTACGTCGCGCACGAGTTCGACGCTGGTGGAGAGCGTAAGGCTAGTCTCGCTCCAGGCCATGGCGGCGATATCGTTGAGGCCGTCTCCGACGAAGAGGACTTTGTTTCCGCGTTTTTGGAGCTTTTCGATTGCGCCGTGTTTATCGATAGGAGACTGTCTGACGAACTGTTCTCCTATGGGGATGGCTGAGGCACGCTCGGCGCCGTCGCCAGTTGAGAGCATCACCTTGAGCCCCGCAGCTTCGAGATCAAAGACTGCCTCCGGAACACTGCCTTCGCAGATCTCTTTCAGCGTAATTTCGGCGGCAAGCTCGCCGTCGAGTCGTACTTCGAGCTCACGGCTCTGGTGGCGGGCACCGGCAAAAAGCAAGCGACCATCGGCGAAGCGGGCTTCAATGCCCACCCCTGCCAGAAGCCGGATGCTTTCGAGCGTTGTGGATGCCTCGATGGGCTGTCCTTCCCAGAGGCTCCGTAAGGCCGTGGCGATCGGGTGATGGCTTGCCGATTCTGCTTCGCGCAGGAGGAAGCGAAGTTCGTTTTCGCGGCCGCGCCAATTCGGGGATACCTGCCAACTGGCTTCGTATTCTTCGGGCAAAGTCAGGGTTCCGGTTTTGTCGAATACGACGGTATCGATTTCGGCAAGCTTCTCGATTGCCTCACCAGAGCGTGCCAGGATTCCAAGTTCGCGCAAGCGGGAGATTGCAGACCAGACTGCCAGTGGGGTGGCGAAGCCGAGCGCACAAGGGCAGGCAATTACCAATACCGAGAGCGAGCAGAAGAGTGCGGTGGCCCAATCGCCATTTCTGGAATGAGCGAAGAGGGTACCGAGGCTTACCAGAATCACGACGGGCCCAAACCAGCGCAAGACGGCCATGGCCAGACGCTGCTCGCGGCCTGGGACGGCAAGACCTGCTGAGACCAGATCGCGGATCTGGTCGAGCTCTGCTTCACTGCCTTTGCCAACGGCTTCACAATCCACAGAGGCGTCCATAAGAAAGGTACCAGCCGACACCAAATCGCCGACAGTACGGCTTTTGGCAAAACTCTCTCCGGTCAAAGTGGCCTCATGAAAATAAGCCGATCCTGCCACTATCCAGGCGTCTACTGGAACCGCTTCGCCCGGTAAGACGCGAAATCGATCTCCGGTTTTCACCACCGCCGCAGTAACGAGTTCGCCGCTGAGCCTGCGCACCATTCTTTGATCGGGGGCCCAATCTGCCAGGGAGCGGAGCACTCGCGCCTTTCCGTAAGCTCCTACCTGCCGCCCGAGTGAATAAATCACCAGAAGCATGGAAGCTACGTCGGCATAAGTGCCTCCCTTCTGAGTTTGGAGTGAAACCACAGAAGCACCGAGACTGCCGGCGATGCCCAAGAGGAAGAGGAGTTCGATGCCAAGGCGCTTGAGTTTGAAGGCTTGCCAAACCGCTTCAACAAACTCTTTGGCCAGCAAGCCAAAGACAGCAACCGCGACACAAAGAATCGAAAGCTCAAGCGTGAGCCTTTCCTCGATGGTGACTTCAGACCCATTCACTGCCAGGCCCATCACCATTGCATTCATGGCAAGGAAGGCACCAGCTCCAATCCGCCACCATACCGATGCCGGGGCTTCATCACCGCAATCGCAATCGATTCTCTGCTTCATGGTTGGTTACTTCTTGTCGGCGAATTCCGTGAGAGTTGCAGAAGTAAAGGCACCGTTGGCCCCAACTTCTTTGCGTACTGCCTCGACCACCGATTTGGCAACCGGGCCGGATTTGTTACCGAAGGAACTTCGGATATAGGTGAGCACAGCGGCAATCTCTTCGTCGTTGTAGTTGTCTTTCCAGGCTGGCATCTGAGAGTTGTAAGTTTGGCCTTTGACGACCAGTTCTCCGTTGATGCCATTGACCAGAATGGCGGCCAGACGGCGAACGTCGCCGTTGACATATTCGGAGTCAGCCAGTGGCGGGAATTGCCCGGCAAGGCCTTTGCCATCCGCCTGATGGCACTGTGTGCAGGCGTTGTAAACTTCTGCGCCGAGCACCATCGGGTTTTGCGGAGCGCTGGGGCCGGCAGCGGCTGGCCCGGCTGCTCGCTCAGAAAGCCCGTTGCCTGTCCAGTCGCCAGCGTAGGTGCCCATGTAGTAGCCACCCCACATTGTAAAGAGGAAGCAGATGATGAGGAAGAGTACCGGGGTTGGACGGATGCCGTCCCGGGGTTCGCTCATCTCACGCATGGCAGCTGTGTGCATTTCCATGATGCGGTCTTCCATCTCTGGAGCCCGCTTGAATTCCGGTTTCGCCTGATCCGAGTTCATTGTGCTGCCTCCGGGAGGGGGAAGGTCTTGTTGAGACCTCGCAAGTATTCGATAAGTGCTTTGCCGCGCTCGTTTGGCACTAGTTGGGTGACCCCGTTCTGCTGTAGCTGAGGCGGTATCTTGATCACATCTGCAGGAAAAGCTCCTGCGGGCAAGCCATCGCCTTCTTTCATCTCGCTGAAGAGATAAGCAAATCTTGGCATGGTAGAACCTGGCGATGTGAACTGCGGATTGTAGAGGTGGAGCGCATGCCATACGGCGGAAGGCTGTCTTGAGCCGATGCTGGCGAGATCCGGACCCGTACGCATGGTGCCGAGTTGGTGTGGCTTCTCAAAAATATAGTCGCGTGGTACGCTGCGCCGGGTGCCCCAATTGCGTCTGATGTCGGCGCCGTAGCCCTTCATGCGGATCTGTTGCGAGTGGCAATAGATACAGCCCTGATCGATGTATACGCCCCGCCCTTTGAGTTGTTCGCCGAAATAGGGAACCGGGTATTGTGTCCCATCTGCTTTTTTGACGGGTTGTAGCTCGCGGAACTGCCAGTTTGGAATGATGATCAAACCGGTGAGCGAGGCAGCAATGGTGAGGAAGACGCCAAGCGCCAATCCAATATTTCTACTTGTCATTTTGCTTGAGCTCCTTCTCCTTTTCGAGCAACAGTTTGTAGTCGCGCTCGGTGTTGAGCAACGTTGGGGTAACGAAGCGCAGTTTGTGTGGTTGGACGATACGGACGAAATTGATCAGGAAGGCGATCGTGCCGCTTAGAAGAATCAGTCCGGCCAATGTGCGCAGCATCAAGTAGGGCTTGGTAAAGGCGACGATGTTCAGGAAGGGGATTGCCGGATCGTTCATCATCTGACCTTGACGGATGCCCGCCCAACACATGGCGCCGGCATAAAGCGCGGTGCCGAACAAAGTGCACCAGAAGTGAATCCGGATCAACCGCGCTGAACTCCACTCATTGCCGGTGAGCCGGGGCATGGCGTAATACATCATGGCGAACATGAGAGGTGCGAAGAAGCCGTACATGCCGAAGTGGACATGCCCAATTGTGTAGTGGGTAAAGTGCGTGATCTCCTGGTGGCTGCGAAGGGATTCGAGCGAACCCTGGAAGCTTGAGAGCGTATAGACCATCGAACCCATAACGGCGAAGCGCAGTGTTGGGCTGGTTTTGAGGTGATGGAAAGAGCCCAGCATCGTCATGTGGTGGTTGATACCGATCGTGATGACCGGGATAAACATCATCATGCTGCCGACAACACCGACCGTAATCGTCCAGGCCGGGAGGGGGCCACCGGTGAGATGGTGAGTGCCAGCCCAGTTGTAGAAGATTGCATTTGACCAGAAGCCGAGCAGCGAAAGGTGGTAGCTGTGAATGGGCTTGCCGATCACTTTCGGAATCAGGTAGTAAGCAGCGGCAATGCCGGTTGGCGTAGCGAAGAGGCCGACCACATTGTGGCCATACCACCAGTTGGCGACGGCTTGTGCCACCCCGTCAACGGCACCGAGGTTGGTGCAGGCTTCGGCTGCCAGTACGAGGATCGGGAACCAGACTGTGACTGCCATCAAGTACCACTGAGAGACGTAAGTATGGCTGCTGCGCCGCGTGAAGTACATGCGGAAGTTCGCAATGACGATGAAGACGTAGGGGATCACCAATAGAGGCATCGCATAAAGAGGGAACTCAAGGGTTTCTACGCCGGTGGATTGACCCATCAATACACCAATAGATCCGAGCAGAACGCCAACGTTGAAGATCACGCCACCTGCGATCAGCAGGGCTGGGAACGGGATGCGCGTTTGACACAAGCGAGCCTGCAGCCAAAGGAGTGTGCCTGAGGCAGCGGTGCCGCCGAAGCCATAGATTGCTGTATCCCAGTGGACGGGACGGATGCGCCCGAATGTAAGCCATTCATAGCTTCCGAGAAAGTCGGGCGAGTGGAGCTTGACCGAGCTAATCAATCCCGCAAGAGTGGCAATCAGGAGCCAGAACAGAGAGCTAGCCCAATAAATGGTGACTACCCATTCTGCTGACCGATCCACTTCAATCCGTGAAACTGCTTCCCCTTGCGGGGCCATCTCAAGAGCTTCTTCGCTCATCGTCTTCCCTCCAGCTGTTTCATAAGTGGCGCTTCGCCGGGAAAATAGTCGGTGACCATTCCTACCGGTTCTTCGTCGTCAAAGATAGATCTGGCACCTTGTCTCAGATTCTTGAATTCACCCTGCTTGATGGCCCACGCAAGCAGCCAAACCATGGTGATTCCGGCTATCAGCGCGAAGGCCCAGATGAATATAAACACGTAGAACATCGATTACCTCTGTGGGTTGAGAGGCATTTGAGAGAC
>CANGVB010000050.1 GCA_947456995.1 Bryobacteraceae bacterium
AAAGCGATTTGGGAATCCCAGGCTTTTGCAGACGAATCTCCCAAAACTACTCCCCGGCCGAGTATTTAAGCATCGATGCTCAGCAGGAGTATCTCTCAAATCACCGTTCCAAGATCTGGAAGCACCTGCGCTTTGATTCGCGTCAAAGACGGATCGTTGGAATGCTCAAAGCCTGGGAAAACGGCGCAGACCTTGTGATTCATATCGATTCGCAGGACGCTTTGTTGGATGGCGATTTTATCGGCTCGCACAGCCATGTCGGGCGTAATAGCAAAATGATGGTGGCCAAGTCTTCTTCTGGCTATTTCAATTCGGCAAGCCTGCTCTGTGAAGCCCATGGCCGATCGTTTTTTCTCCGAGGCTATCCCTCGCAGCAGCGAGAAACTGGAGTACGAACAGACCTAGCTGAGCAGTCCATCGCAGTCGCCGGCAATTCTGGCTTCTGCCTGGGTTGGGCGGATCTCGATGCAGTCACTTGTCTTGATGGTGAGCTTCGGGTTTCCAGCGTTGCCCCCGGTTGGCCTGAACAGATTTGTCTTGCCCCGGGGACCTGGAGCCCATTTCCGGCTCACAACCTCAGCCTGAAAAGAGAAGTTGTTCCAGCCTATTTCCTAAGCCCCTACGTGGGACGATACGACGACATCTGGGCCAGCTACATCGTCTCGCGAATCGCGGCTCATCTCGGTGAAGGCATTTCTTTCGGACTCCCAGCCGTAGTGCGCGGTACTGCGCCCGGCAACCTCGCCCGGGAGCTCGAACAAGAATTGGTGGGATACCGGCAGACAGACCGGTTTTGCGCAGCCCTGCGGTCGATCCCGCTCAGCGGCACAAGCTATCACGAGTGCTTCGGCCAGCTCGCCGCAGCATTACCCACTGCCTGGAAAGAGCTACCCAAATCCAGCGGCATAGAAATCGAAGCTCGCAATCAACTGCTGGCTGGCATGGCAATGTGGCATGAACTTATCGCGTCCACTCTGACTCGAAGCACTTGCAATCTGCTGGATAGCGTTTCAGAAGACAGATCCGAAGCCTCAAAGCATCTAGCACTAAGCCGATAACCTTAGCCAGTCCTAGGGCAAAAGTCGGAGGCACTTCCCCCCCCTTCAGCATAAAGCCGACGGCACTTTCAGTCGATCAGAACGAAAGAAGCGAATCTCATGAAAGCCTTTTTCCGAATCTTGGGTACCCTTGGACTCATCCTGTTGAGTTCATCGGCAAACAGTGCTCTTGCACAAAGTGGATTATTCCGTCAGGTAAGGGTTGGGTTGACTACCACTTCATCTACCTTCTTCGTAGATAACGTTCCATACAATGCTACGCAGGTATTCCGTTGGCAAGTTGGGGATGTCCATACGATTCGAATCCCCAAGCAGCAGTTCAACAACTCGTTTCAGGGAACCAATAATGGCTTACCGACTGGCCCAGGCAATGACTCAGATTTAGGTGTTCGTACCCTTGTTGACGGCACCTATACCATCACCACGGATGGTGGTCTGCCGGTGCCGTCGGGAACGGTTCAACAGTTGGACGGCCTCACAGATGCTGATTACATATTTCGCATTCAAGTATGGTCGTTCCTTCAGTCGATAAACTTCGCATCCGCGCGACAGTACAGAATGAAATTTGTCACCCCAGCGGCAGGATGCGCTCCAACAGCGGCAGGCGAAACGCTGCCCGGGTCGTGTGGAGATACCCCTGGATATACCTGGGTTCGCTGCGCGGACGACTCGCAATTTCCGGCCACTACCGGAAACTACTGGTGCGCAGAGGGTGCAGTAGAATTCACTACGATTCCTGCTGTAGGATATGCCTTTAAGGACTGGAACTCAAACCCTGGTCTGCCAAATTCACCAGCCAATGGCACAAGCGGCTCGATTCGGTTCACGCTGAATTCTCCATTCCACATCCAGGTCAATTTTGGGCCTGGCAAGTTCTACAGGATCAATACAGAGCCAGCAGGGCTTGAAGTTGTCCTGGATCGGGCAATTGTACGCACTGGACGCATCCCAATCGAAAACCGAGACATTTGCAAGCGCTATACAAACGCAGTGGACGCAAATGGTGATCCGCTCAACATCAATATCGGTTCTGGAGGCGAGCTGCCGTCCACCGATTTCTGCACCGTCTGGCTCTTTGGCAGCACCCGTTTGCTTGGTGCGCCCGAGCGTCAACTCGATGAAACTGGCAAGGTGCATGTCTTTGATTCCTGGTCCTTTGGTGGCGGGCAAAATGCGCTATTTGAAGTTTCGGGCGCGAACCTTTCAACAAACGTTTTGACGGCCCGCTTCCTTCGTGCGGCCGGCATCACCTTCGTTACACAACCGCAAGTCAGTCTGCCTCTAATTGTCAACAACCGCACCTGGCCTGCCTACAACTTCTGGTTCGGTCTGAATAAAGACGTTACGTTCACGGCTCCCCCAGAATCGGTCGACGCAAGCGGTCGAAAGTGGCGCTTCAAAGGTTGGTCCAACGGTGGCCCTGCCACCCAAACCATGCGAATAACTCAGGAAATGGTCGACAAAGGACTTTACCTGATCGCTGTATATGAACCGTTGAACAAATTGTCCATCGTTACCAATCCCCCCGGCCTTCCTGTCTCGATTGATGGCCGTGAATGCCCGACACCTTGTGAAGTTGAGAGACCTGCCAATGAATCGGTTTCTGTTTCTCCAGTTCGAAGCGTCACCCAACAGGATGTCCTTCGGCTGGAATTCACGAATTGGTCTGATGGAGACTCCGGTGACCGGATGGTTGGGTTTAATGTCGAGTCTCGCCGTCTGGTTGCCAATTACAAGCAGATGTACCGTCTCACCACATTGGGGAATCCAAGAGCTGGCGTTAGCTTTACTACAGTTCCAAACTCACCTGACCAATTTTTCGATCTGGACACGCGCGTCAGCGTAACTGCACGCGCGCTGAACGGGTATCGATTCCGGCGCTGGTCGGGAGATACTGCCGGCCTTTTCCCCACTGCCAGCATCGTTGTGGGTGGGCCGCGCACGGTAGTCGCAGAACTGGAGGAAATTCCGTTCATCGACCCTGCCGGGATCAAGAATGCAGCCGGTACCGGCCCACAGGATTCAGGCTCAACTGGCCGTGTCGCGCCGGGCTCGCTGATCACTGTCTTTGGCGTCAATTTGACCCCAAAAGAGGAAGTCGGCCCGCGCTCACCCCAGGCCCAAACTCTGGCTGAGGTAGCCGCCCGGGTTGGCGATCGCCTGCTCCCGCTCAGTTTCGCCTCTGGGTCGCAAGTAAACGCTCAGCTTCCCTATGATCTTCCCTTAGGCCCCAACAAACTTACGATCATACGAGTGGGCCAACCCGATGTCAGCGCTGATTTTGAGATCGTACGCAATGCCCCCGGCCTTTTCGGCCAGTATGGAACAGAATCTGAAGGTACTCCTCCGCTCGTGCTTGCATTCCGCGCCGATGGCAGTATCGTTACTGAAGCTGCCCCTGCCCGTCCCAATGAAATCATCAATCTGATGGGTACTGGTCTTGGTGGCTATCGCAACAATCCACCTGCCGGTTTCGCGATACCGAGCGGGGCTGAGTTCACCCTCGTTGATCCAGTCGAAGTGATTGTTGGTGAGCAGACGATTCAGCCGCTCCGAGTCATCGCTACGCCCGGCTTTGTCGGGATGACCAGCGTTCAGATCCGGGTCGGGCCTCAGTTTACGCCTGGAGCCTCTACCAATCTAGTGGTCCGCGTCAACGGGAAAGACTCGAATACGGTTCGCTTGTTTGTGCGCTAACTCGCGGGGCAGCCATTTGAGCTGCCTTTCGCTTCACTCGCACCCAGGCAATCCAGACACTCGACACACACAATGCGCATCCCCCGAGCATGGGGAGGATCACCGCCAGATCCCAACTCGGGCGATTCGCATAGAGCCACGGCAGATCCATCGAGTGCAGGCCATGATACAGCCAGCGATTCCAGCGTGACTTTGTGACATAGCTCTCTACGAGCATTCCGCTCGCGGCATCTATGTAATGCATCGAACGTTCGGCATCAGCGTACTCAAAGTAGTAGGCTGGCAAGGGGAGCTTCCCCTCTCGGGAAATATAGTAGTTCTCGTAGCTTCGCACTTCGCGGACAGCCATAAGAGGAACGCCGGGCATTGCCTCGGCCATGCGGGCTTTGGCCCACTCGAGACTCACTCCGGTCGAAACAGGCTTGCCAGGCTCGACACGCTGCAGCCTATTTGCTTCAGACCGAAGCAGATATACACCGCGCCCGCCAGCTACACCCAGTTCGACTTCACGAATCCCTGTTTGGCCGGTCCGGGCCAGCATGGCACCCGGGCTCTCATCAGCAAAAAGTTGGCCGCTCCACTTCGCACCCTGAATCGCCGTTGCCACTCGCGAGTCCGGGCCAAACTCAGGGCTCCATTGCATGGGATTCATGCTGAACATCCCGCTTAAGATCCAGGTAAAGGTGGTTAACCCGAAGACCAGCCCGAGGATCGTATGCCAACGCTTCCAACCCGAATAGGGGATGCTCGAAGGCCCCGAAGGAAATCGAAACCGCTTACTGGGCGAGTAAAGCCAAATTCCGACGACAATGCCAAGAAGCGTCATGATTGTGCCAACAAGAGACAAAGCAATTACCAACGCCCGCCAGGTTGGAGTCTCCTTACGCAGCGGGGTGAAGTACAGCCAATGCGGAATCGCGCCGAAATAAGCACCGATCCGGTCCGCGCGAGTGGTATGCTGCATCACTTCGCCGCTCACCTGGGAGACATAAACCTCTTGCCCATCAGGCCAACTGAAGCGTAGAAAGGGCCTGAGCGGCCGTACCGTCTTGTTCAATGTCCACTGATCTTCTTCCATCTTTGCCCCATCGAATTGGGACTCGCCAGCGGGCAACCCTGTCCAGGCGCTGGCAACTCGACGGGCAGCGTCGACACTCAATCCGCTGAAAACTTCGCCACGGTCGGCATAGACCACCTTCTGCACACGCCCGGTATGGAATCGATAAACGGGCCGCCCATCGAGCATAGTCAAACGCACTCGATCCAGCTTCTCCACGCGCGCCAGTGCGGCCGCCTCGTCAAGCCCAAGAACAATTTGCTTTGCAACGATCGCTTCATTCTTCTCAAGGCGTTGCTCGGCGCTGACTCCCGGATAGGGCCAATACATCAGGACAAGGCCAGAGGCAAACCACATCGCGAAGAGCAGGCTAAAGAAAACGCCAAGCCAGCGATGGATAAGGATCGAATACTTTCGAATGGCAATCCCACTGCGATTCATAGCTTCCAGCTTCGCAACAAAACAAGAGCACCAAAAGGCAAAGTGTGCCCGCTCATCTGGCGAAAGCATCCGTTCATTGAATTTCGTTTCGACTTTTGAGTGAGTCTTGCGACCATAGGCGACATGTTGCTTCGATTTTCAACAATTTTGATTGCCACTGGAGTCTTCCTGAAGGGGCAGGAAATCACGTTATCAGGCCGTGTTCTTGACGTAAACAAGCTGCCCATTGACTCGGCCACTGTGTCTTTGACTCGACCCGGCGTGAAGCCAGTCTACGTGCAGACATCTTCTGAAGGACAGTACACATTCACCAAAGCACCTGTTGGCACCGTCACTTTGCGTATCCTCAAAGCCGGCTTTACAGAACTGCAACAAGTGATCCAGGTCAAAGCATCCGTCGACAACCTCGACTTTACGCTTAGCCTGGCCGAAGTCTCCACCTCAGTCACAATCGAAGACGTTGCCGGCAAGACAACGGCGACACGCATGGATGTCCCCAACCTCGAAGTACCGATTCAAGTTAGTTCGGTAAGTGCGCAACTGCTGGAGCAACGCGGCACCAACGACCTTGTCAGCGCACTCCAAAACGTTTCGGGTGTTTCGGCAACCCGCTGGTTTGGCATGTACGAATACTACACGATCCGTGGCTTCAACATTGCCGACGTGCAGTTGGTGGACGGCATGCGCCTGGAAGGCAATCGCATCAACACCCAGCTCAACAATGTCGAACAAGTCGACGTCCTCAAGGGCCCCAGTTCCATCCTGTACGGCGGACAGGCTCTCGGCGGAGCCATCAACATTATCCGAAAGAAACCGGCCGCCAATCGTGCCTATGACGCCTTCTATCGCGGTGGCCGCTTCAATACCCACCAGGTGGGTCTGGGGGCAACGGGCCCGGTAGGCAACTGGCAGCGCCTTCTGTATCGCGCAGATTTCAGCTTTGAAGATTCCGACGGCTGGCGCAGCGCAGCGGCCAGGAGAATCAACGTCTCACCTTCGCTTACTTACCTCTTTAGCGATAAAGCGCGAGTCACCCTCCACCAGGCATTCAACCGCGATCGCTTTGCGACCGACGCCGGCATTCCGATCGGCGTCGCGGCCATCCCGGGCTTCCCCCTCGACTTCCGCTTCAACACTCCGCAAGACTTCGGCCGCGTCTTCGACTCTCAATCCCACGTATTGCTGAACATCAACATCACTCCCAACTGGGAATTCCGCAATGGCTTTCTTTATCGCCACACCGACGACCAATACTTCAGCGCCGAGTCGCTCACCTACATCCCGGCCAGCAATCAGGTCAACCGCGGGCTTCTTTACTTTCAGCACCACCGCCGCCCCCTGCTCAATCAGTCTGACGTGCTCGGCCACTTTACGCTGTTCGGCATGAAGCACACACTGGTCACCGGCTACGAGTATCAGGATTTCTACAACATCACAGACAGGTCTGCAAGCCGCAGCATCAACATCGCACCGATCAACCTCAATACCAGAGCAGAAACATTCCAGCCCTTTCCTGATTTCCCCCTCAGCCGCGTCGACTATTTCACCAACAAGATCAACGCTTTCTTCTGGCAGGACTTCATCCACCTTTCAAGCAAGCTTCGTCTGAACATTGGCGGCCGTCTCGACAGTTTCAATCGAATCGCAAGAAACGACCCCTACGCAAATAACGCTCCCACTGCTCGTGGCCCGGAGCTCCGCCGCAAGCAGGACGCATACACTTACCGCGCCGGCCTCACTTATCTGTTGGCTGAAAACCAGCAGCTCTACGCCAGTTCCTCATCCTCTTTTCAACCGGTAACAAACATTCCGGCCGACGGCCGTGAACTGGTTCCAGAAACCGGACGCAGCTTTGAGATCGGCCATCGCATCCAGGCCTTTGGTGGCCGCTTCAAGGTGGACACGGCGGTCTATCAAATCAAAAGGCAGAACGTGGTGATCGCCCTGCCGCTAGCGCAATTTGAACAGGCGGGTCAGCAGTCTTCGAGAGGAGTGGATCTCGATATCAACGGCAGCATCGGCAAGGGTTTCCGCCTGATTGCCAACTACGGCTATACGCTGCCTCGTTTCGATAATTTCTTCGCGGCCAACCGCACGATCAATCTCTCCGGCTTCCGCCCCCGCTTCACGCAGCGCCATGCCACAAACCTGTGGCTGACAAAAGCCTTCAACAATGGAATCACGGCTAGCGTTGGGCAGCGCTATATCAGCTCGATGTTTGTAGACAACAACAACACTCAGAACTTCAAGCTCGGCGGCTACTCCACATTTTCGGGCGCGATCTCATATCGCAAGCGTTTCTATCAAATCGGAGTCAATGCCGACAACCTGCTCGGTCGCGACCGCTACTTCGTCGCCGGTATCTATGACACTCAGGTTTACCCCGGCACGCCGCTCAATGTCACGGCTACGATGCGCTTCTTTTTCCGCTAGCGCAAACGCTCGTTCATTCGATCCTTGTCCAGATCCCCGGTCCAGTGCGCCACCACGATCGCGGCAACCCCGTTGCCGACAACATTGGTGAGCGCACGGGCTTCGCTCATAAAGCGATCAATCCCAAGGATCAACGCGAGTCCTCCGACAGGCACATTACCGACAGCCGACATTGTGGCAGCCAGAACGATAAAGCCACTGCCGGTAACTCCCGCAGCCCCTTTTGAGGTCAGTAGCAGCACGCCAAGCAGAGTGATCTGCTGCGTCAGAGTCATGGGAGTGTTTGTCGCCTGCGCTACAAAGACGGCAGCCATCGTCAGGTAAATGGAAGTGCCATCAAGGTTAAAAGAATAGCCGGTTGGAATCACCAGACCCACGGTGGACTTCCCTGCCCCCAGGCCTTCCATCTTTGCCATCATTCTTGGCAATGCCGCTTCGCTCGAAGACGTTCCCAAAACAATCAGCAACTCTTCGCGGATGTAGCGCAGAAACTTCCAGATGCTGAATCCATGAAACTTCGCAATCGCCCCCAGCACAACAAAGACAAAGAGCAGGCAGGTGAGATAAAAAGTACCCATCAACTTTGCCAGCGACAACAGACTGCCAATCCCGTAAGCACCCACCGTAAACGCCATGGCACCAAATGCCCCAATAGGTGCGACATACATAATCATTTTTACGATGGCAAACAAAATCTCGGATGTCTTCTCGATGAGCGAGAACACATTGCTCACCCTGCCACCCACTTGCTGCAGTGCCACACCAAACAAAATTGCGATCAGAAGCACCTGCAGAATCTCACCCTTGGCAAAGGCATCCACCATCGTTGCCGGAATGATATGGAGTATGAAATCCTTCAGACTATCCATCTTGCCTGGGCCGGCATAAGCAGCCACAGCCCCTGAGTCCAGGGTTTTGATGTCAACATTCATTCCAGCCCCAGGCTGAATCACGTTTACAACCACCAGGCCAACAACAAGAGCGATGGTGCTGACAACTTCAAAGTAAAGCAGTGCCAGCCCACCTGTACGCCCCACCCGTTTCAGATCTTCACTGCCGGCAATTCCGATCACCACGGTGCAGAAAATGATCGGAGCAATGATCATTTTAATTAGCTTGATAAAACCATCTCCGAGCGGTTTCATCGCGGCTCCGGTCGCGGGGGCGTAGTGGCCCAGTAAAGCACCTACGCCAATCGCGACTAGAACCTGAAAGTACAGCGACCGATAAATCGGCTCACGAGTCGCTACAGTCTGCATATCAGCAGTTCGCGCTCGTAGATGACTTCGGGTGGCAGATGGTCATGCAACTCAATAAAGAGCTCTTCATGGCCCAGTACTTCACTCTTCCATGCCGTCCGGTCAAAGGCCTGCAATTCATCAAACTGGCTCTTGGCAAACTCAAGCCCATTCCAGTCGATATCCTCGTAGCGTGGGACATAGCCAATTGGCGTCTCGCGGCCATAGGCGCGCCCATGGGAGCGATCCACGATCCACTTGAGTACACGCATGTTCTCGCTGAATCCAGGCCACAGGAAGTTGCCATCGGAATCGCGACGGAACCAGTTCACATGGAAGATGCGAGGCGTTTGAGTCAGCGTCCGCTGCATGCGAATCCAGTGCCGGAAGTAATCGCCCATGTGGTAGCCACAGAAGGGGAGCATCGCCATTGGATCACGGCGTACCTTGCCAACTGCACCCACCGAGGCAGCTGTGGTTTCAGAACCCATCGTGGCTCCTACGTAAACTCCGGCGCTCCAGTTGAAGGCTTGGTAAACAAGCGGGATCCCGGTTGGCCGGCGGCCGCCAAACAGAAATGCGCTAATCGGCACACCGTTTGGATTCTCCCATTCGGGATCGATTGTCGGGCACTGGGATGCCGGTGCGGTAAAGCGCGAATTCGGATGCGCCGCCTTCGCTCCTGTTTCCTTGGCAATAGCCGGAGTCCAGCGGTTACCCTTCCAGTCGATACATTCGGCAGGTGGTTCGTCGGTCATGCCTTCCCACCACACACCGCCGTCGAGCGTCATCGCGGTATTGGTGAAAATTGTATTGCGGGACAACGAAGCCATCGCATTCGGATTCGTTTTCATCGACGTACCCGGTGCCACACCAAAGAAGCCGGCCTCGGGATTAATCGCGTGCAGCACGCCCTCGGCATTCGGCTTGATCCAGGCGATATCGTCACCCACGGTCCAAACCTTCCAGCCCTCAAAGCCTTTGGGCGGAATCAGCATCGCGAAGTTTGTCTTGCCGCAAGCGCTCGGGAAAGCTCCGGCTACATAAGTCTTCTCACCCTGCGGGCTCTCGACGCCCACAATCATCATGTGCTCAGCCATCCAGCCTTCGTCGCGGGCGATGTTTGAGGCGATGCGAAGAGCGAAACATTTCTTGCCCAACAGTGCGTTGCCGCCATAGCCGGAACCATAGCTCCAGATTTCGCGTGTTTCCGGAAAGTGCACGATGTACTTGTCCGGGTTGCAAGGCCAGGGGACATCCTTCTGGCCGCCAGTGAGCGGCATCCCGACGCTGTGCATGCAAGGCACAACACGCTTTTCGTTTTTGTCGATCTCTTTATAGACCGCCATCCCGATCCGCGCCATGATTCGCATATTTACCACCACATAAGGCGAATCGGTCAACTGGACGCCAATCTGAGACATGGGAGATCCGATCGGCCCCATGCTGAACGGCAGCACGTACATCGTCCGGCCCTTCATACATCCATTGAAGAGTTCCTTCAACTTCTTGCGCATCTGGAAGGGCTCAACCCAGTTGTTGGTTGGGCCTGCACCGTCCTTCGAAAGAGAACAAATGAAGGTACGGTCTTCCACCCGGGCGACGTCGTTCGCATCAGAACGGGCATAGTAGCAACCAGGCCAAAGATCTTCGTTTAGCTTGGTGAACGTTCCTCCTGCCACAAGCAAATCGCAGAGCGACTGGTTCTCTTCGGCTGACCCATCCACCCAGTGGATCGAATCTGGCTTGGTCAACTGGCTCATCTTTTCTACCCACTTGAGAAGGTTCTTGTTTTCACTCAAAGGGGCAGCGTGGTTACGCTCTTGCGGCATGGAAAGAAAATGTCCTTGGTTAGAATGCAAAGCTAAAATACCAGCTTAATCGCCACGGCTTCCGCTAAGCTAGTCCCATGCGGCGATTCTTTGTCTGCGCGCTCGTGTTGGCTACCTTAACTGGTCTTTATGCCCAGATGCGCTCTCGCTCGAGCGGAACCCGCAAGTGGGCCCAGTACGAATACGAAATGCAGGACCCCGTCGAAGACCCGCCCGATGCCTACGACCCCGGCGAATTCGTCCTGGGCCGGCTGAGATACCGCTCCAATCGCGATGGCCGGGGCGGCTACGCACGCTGGGGCATCGATGCCAACAAAGGCGACCGCATCTTCCTCTCAACCCTTCGAAGGCTCACACGCCTCCATACACAGTCTGTTGAAGACATCATCGACATCGACAGTGAAGCGATGTTCGATACGCCTTTCCTCTTTGCAATTTCTCCCGGAGACTGGCGCATTAGCGCATCCCAGGGAGAGCGCTTGCGCAAGTACTTCGACCGTGGCGGATTCATGATGGTGGATGACTTCCACGGCGGCCGCGACTGGGACAATTTCATGAACGGCATTCACATGATCTACCCCGATGCCCGGGTTATCGAGTTGGGCGATAACGAGCCCATCTTCAAGGTGATCTACGAACTCAAAGACCGCATCAATGTCCCTGGCTATAACGTTGTTCATGGCCCAGGTTATGAGAAGGACGGGGTCACCCCATTCTGGCGAGGCGTAATCGATTCTGAGGGCCGCGTTATCATTGCAGTCTGCTTCAATATGGATGTCGGCGACGGCTGGGAATACGCCGACTCTCCCGACTACCCGGAGAAATTTTCTGCGATGGCGCTTCGCCTCGGCGTCAACTATGCCATCTATTCAATGACCCACTGAGAATGAAGTTTATTC